>CAMPHP010000248.1 GCA_946885925.1 uncultured Litorilinea sp. | reverse complement strand
CAATGACCAACTGAAACGCTGACTAGAATCAAAGACCCAACCCGACAGCCACACCTGACAGCGTAAAGTCACGCACAGATCCTCGTCGCAGACCACGCAGCAACCAGAACAAGGCCAGCAATTCAAAAAGAGGTGTAGCACTATTATACATCCCAAGACGGCTAAAGGTGATCGACCAACGTGCCACCGCAAATAGCAGCGCCCAGACTAACCCCAGTCGCTGACCATGCAACTCGCGCCCAGCCAAGTATGCAGCGACCACGGTAGCAATACCCATCACTGCGCTGATGCCGCGGAGAGCCACGGTCGTCTCACCGAATAACTTAAACGCCCCAACAATCAACCACAGATAATGTCCGGTTGCATTGACGCCATCCGTGTAAATTGGTTGATAATCTGGTTCACGCAAAATGCGGAGTGCCTCTAAACCATTCGCTGCCTCATCATACCATGTGCCAAAAGGCAATGAACCCAATGCCGCCAGTCGCACTACTGCCCCAAGTGCGACAATACCCAACAGCACCCAACCGCTCAACTTCCACCCTGTTACTTGGGGCCGCCTCCATTCTTCCATGACTGCCGCGGCCACAAGCAGCAGCCCGATGCTAGCAAGATACCATTGCCAGTCACCCACGCTAGGATGCGCCACATCCAGCGTTCGCCATCCCCATAGCCCCATCCCCAGCGATCCCAGGGACAGCAGACCACCCAACCACCAGCGCGGCCAGCGCAATTGGGAAAGAACAGTCAGCGGCCTCTGTGCGTGGGAACCTTGGCGGAATTGCCAAAGCCACAGCAGCAATCCGGGTACGACCAAAAGCAATGCATCGAGCCACAATTCGGCACGCACACGCGTCATCCCAAAGATGACCAGCAAGAGCGCAACAAATCCTAAGCCAAAGCCACGCAGGGTGGGGAGTTGCGGCTGACTTGACAGCCGTCTTCCCCACCCTGCGACCTTATTTTTCACGCTTAGAGGGATCAACAATTCCTGTGCCTTCATCGATGGCGATGTGAGATGATTAAAGGCGACCCTGGCACAGAGTGTATAGATGCGAGGATCTATACCAGATCAATACTACACTAGATCAATACTAGGGCAAGCTAGCAAAGTCCAGTATACGTTGATTGTCCGCATCCACCACCGACACCATGTTATTCTGGCCGTTCCACGCTAAGCCGTTGGGCAGCGCAAACCGGTTCATTTCCGTACCGTAACTCCCAAATGTAGCTTTTACCCCACCCGCGCTGTTGTAGACCAGCACTCGGAAGTTCTCCGGGTCGGTTGCATAGACATCACCATTGCCAGCCACGGTCAAATAGGGCTTATGGTAAAGATGCTCGCTTCCCCAACTTGGTACAGGCCATTCAGCGAGTACTTGTAGATTGGCATCCAGTTTCTGAATACGCCGGTTCCACGAGTCTGCTACGTACACACTACCATCGCGAGGATCAACGGCAACTGCCGTCGGCTCTTCAAAACTACCTAGTTGAACACCACCCCCACCCACTTGGTTGACCAGTTCGCCATTGGGCGTAAATTGGAGGATGCGCTTGTTCCCCGTATCGGCAACGAGTAGATTGCCAGCACTGTCAATGGCAATGCCGCGCGGCCCAAAGAGCGCCATCGGATCGCCCAGGGTGCCGTTGGTCGTGTTGAAATAACCCCATTTTCGTAAGAAGTTACCGTCAGCATCAAAAACCTGGATACGGCCATTCCAGGTATCCGCCACATAGATCGTACCCTGAGCATCCACGGCAATCCCCCACGGCTCTTGGAATTGTCCGTCACCCAGTTCCAACGGTCCACTACCATCTGGATCTATACAACCACTCGCCGCGCCTTCTGCCATATGGCACAAGCTGCCGAATGTCTTTACAAACTGTCCATTGCTATCCAGTAACACGATGCGATGATTTCCTGTATCGGCAATCGCTCGCATCCCGGTAGGCGAGATCGCGATAGCTCTTGGAGTTAAGAGCGGCAAATCCCCCAACTGACCAGCAGTGACGCTCACAGCGGGTAGATCAACCGCACGCATCCGCAGCAATTCTTCTTGTGCATTGGAGACGCTCTCAATTGGCGTCACATTCAAGTTCCAAATCTGCTCCGCAATGTCCCGGCGCACATACATCTCAAACTCGTTGCGGTTGGGCCATTTCGTCAGATCGCGCGGTTTTGTGGGATCCTCATTGTCGGCATAACGACGGTAGAAGACAATCTGGAAAATCCGCTCCATCTTCGCCGGATCTGTAATCGTTGAAACAAAACGCTCCCACGTCAGATCAAAATATCCTTGATCGGGCCACCACATACGGCGATAGGTTCGCTTAACATAGTCACGCGCCATATAAGGCCGAACCTTCTCATAATTCGGCGACCCTACAATGACGACATCCGAGTTCATTACATCAGCAGTTGGGTTGCTTCCATAGAAGCGGGCATTAGGATAGAGGCGCATATACCAACTTAGGGGCCACGATGAATCATCATCATAGGCCACGCTGACATTGCGCTCCCCCACTGTGCGCTCGCTGATCAGGTCAAGTTCTGCCAACATCCGCTTTATATCAGGTGTGGCATGGGCATAGACCAGGTACTCGGTTGCCATGTCATAGTTGATGTAGTTGAGCATATAGGTAAAGCGCACAGTCAAGCCAAGCAATAGCGCCACACAGCCGACGCCCGCAATCCGCAATGCCGCCGCCAGCCCAACTCGGCGCACTCCCCACCATCCGGCATAAGCTACGCCAATGAGCGCTAACAATGCCAACAACCACTGCATCGTATCAGCCAACGCATCGACCGTACGCGCTTGGAAGGGTGAACTGCTCAGCAGCAACACCAACAAAGAGATCAGCGCCACGGGCACACCGGCTAACCAGACCGCACCACTTCGCGCTGCCACAGCCCAGGGTATCTTGCGTACACAATAGCCAAACCACCAACCGCCCAGCACTGACATCGGAAGTGCCATATGCGTGAGGAGCCAGGGCATCTTCTCACCAGCAACGGTATAGCCGAGCCACATACCAAGCATCCACCAAACTGCCAGCACCACGAAATAGACGCGGTTGCGATGCAACACCTCGGCCCATGCCGGATCAGCCGATGCAATCTCCTGTGGCAAATCCTGCTCAGGCACTGGATCCCACTGTGGGCTGCGACGCAGCCAATAGATCACGCCGGAGATTCCACCGATGGACAAAATCATCGGCAAAAACTCATACAACGAACTAAGCATCAGGTAGTAATAGGGTGGTTGGTTGCCGCGCTGTACTTCATGCTGTGCAAGCCAGTAACCCAAGCTCCCCACAATACCCGTCGCCAATCCGTTGCGCGTATTGGTCAGAAAGGTTGTAAAGAACAGGATCTGGATCAGCCAGAAAACACCCATCAACTGTGCCCAACCGGCAAAAGTAAGCAACGGTGCGCCGCTAGGACTCGTTGCCTCGGCGCGCATGCCAAACCAGAAATAGGCAACCGCCATTGCAACCGCGGCCATGAAGAGAACCAACCCCGCTGACCGCAACAAATCCGTGTTGGTGGCATAGGCCATTGCATCCCAGCCGAATACAAGATGGAGGAATGGTGAGAGGAAGGGCATCACCAATGTCGCCATCAGGACAGCTAATTCTGCCGAATCACTCCTGCGCAGTTTTTGCCACCCATCGGCACCCAGCCACATGACCAACAACACCAGCATTGCCACAACACCAAGCCCTGCGATAGCGAATCCGAGGACCATTTGGCTGTTCTCAAAGAGCCAAAAACCGATTCCACCAGCAAGCAGCGCAGGCGCGGCAGCAATAAATAGACGTTCCTTCACAATTTGCCACAGAGCCACCCCCGTAAAGAAGATCCCTAATACCGCGCCGTGAATAAAGGCGTTTTCCATCGTAGTAAAGGCCAAAGCCATGCTAATCACCATGACCATCAGCCAGCGATAACGCTTGGCCCTTGGCTCATCCAGAAAGCGCATCGCCGCATAAATCCAGACAACCGTGAAGAACGACATAAAAATGTCGTCACGAATATAGCGGCTGTGAAAGAGCAAACTGGGACTAATTGCCACCATCACCCCGGCCGCAAGTGCTCCCAAACGGCCAATGTAACGCCGGTAGAGATACACTACCGCCATCACACCGAGTCCCATCAGGGCCGGAGCCAAGCGCGCGGTCGTGTCTGAATCACCAAACAAGAAATAAACCAATGCTGTGACGTGATAGCGGAACGGCCCATGCATCATCGGGTTATGTTCATAAGTGCCGTTATCATAAAGATAATAGGCATAGAGCGCATGCAGGCTCTCGTCATGGCTCATGGCGCGCACGCCCAGATCATAGAAGCGAGCAACTGCCCCCACAACAAAGAGAAGTATCCAAGCAACGCTCTCCCAATTGAGGCGAATCACCGACAGCACAGAACGATCCAACCAAGACCGATCCCCTTCAGCCGTCATCACCACATCGCTTGTTCCTGCCGCCTGTAAACGCTGCTCATTCATCGCTCACATCTCCTACGCAACAATCATCTAAAACCCGCACAACTGCCTACCTAGCAATATCGTATAACCCAGTATCCATAGCACAATTACCTATACAATTGCTATAAAAGAATTGCCTTTGGCAATGGAAGATCAGTTTGCTGCGCTTTCTCCTAAAGATGCCCACAGAATCACATCGCGATTCCGTGGTGCTTGGGTTGTCTCACCGTAAACTGTCCATCGCCACCACGGTTGCAATCGCGCCATCCAAAGCTGTGCAATATTGGATGCGCCCTCAGCAGACGCCGCCGGGCTTTCCCCAGCCAATGACCGCGGCAGCCACCATGTATCAACATGATAAACGCTACCAGCATAATTGCTAGGCAGATCCAATTGCGCTGCTTCATCCTCACCGCTCACCGGAGTCACGACCAGCGGCAGTGGCAGTTCATCAGGCTCTACCGATGGCGATGTCACCCACGAAAGATTGCGCATATTACGCAGTTCCCATCCTAGTACAGGATCGGGCCGGGCGGGCACAACTTGATCATTGGCACTTACATACGACGCCACCTGTACCTGCACCGGCAATTCATGCGGATCGCCAGCCTGATGTGCACTCAAGGTTTCCATATCCTCTGCCAACAACCGCACCTCAGGATGGGCAATGATCGCTTGCCAGCCAGTGGGTTGAATCAGCATATTCGCAAAGTTGAGCCGCCACCCGCTTCGCACATAAACCAGCGACAGCACCACCACCAGAAAGGTCGCTGTCACCCATGCCGCATCATGCCGGTTGGCCCATAGCGCAAATGCCACCAAAATGGCAAGCCCCAACCCAAATATCACCAACGTAGCCTGCGCCAGGACGGGATCAAAGGCGGGATCTGCAAGCAGCGCAATCAACCAAAAGACCCCAGAGACCAGCAAAATCAGCAATGTAATGACAACTGCGCCCGCCTCACGCCAGTCTAAATCGCGCGGGATACTGGCGACAAGCATATCCAGCCAGTATGCAGAAAGTAGCGCCAACGGTACACCTACCATTGGCAATGCCAAGGGGCTGCGACCTGGCAGGAGAAAGAGCACGATCCCCCACAGCAACCATCCCGCACACATCGGTAGCACCAGGCGAGAGATCGAACCATCAAGGGTCGGGCGTGCGCGATGCTCCCACAAACGCAACGCAAGAACGACGAGGCCA
>CAMPHP010000247.1 GCA_946885925.1 uncultured Litorilinea sp. | reverse complement strand
GTATTTGCCCTCTCTCCTACTTTTGAAGAGCAGTTTCTGGATGCACTACAAGCGCGCTACCGGCTGGGGCCTGTGGCAACACCTGCGCTGGCGCGGGTGCGATCTACGGTCTGGCAGCGCATCTTTGGACAAGATAAATTGGGGCCAATTTTGCTGCTCTGTGGCTTAGCGGGAACCTTATTTCTCTTTGGTATTCTCATGGTGAGATTCCCGAATTTGCCCGACGCAATGACTTTTCACTACAATAGCCAAGGGCTCCCGGACTCTGTGCGCGAAAAGACAGCACTTTTCTTGCTCCCTGCCATTGGTTTAATGGCTTGGTTGATTAACGGGGTTTGGGGAGTGTGGATGGCCTTCCGCCAACAACGTACAGGGGCCTACATGCTATGGGGAGGGGCCCTGATTGTTCAAATTTGCTCGTACATGGCATTGACGAGCTTAATAGATTAACTAGGAATCTGCTATTTGTGAGCGAAAGCCGCGCAACTCCGTTTCTAAGCATTATCATTCCCGCCTATAATGAGGAAAAACGCTTGCCACCTACGCTGGTGCGCATCGCCGATTTTTTGCGTCACCAACCCTACACGGCTGAAGTGCTGGTGGTGGAGAACGGATCGACCGATGAAACCTCGGCAGTGGTGGAGAAGTTTATCGCCGAGCAGGTGCGCGCTGATGACCCGTTTGTGGTGCGCTTGCTACACAGCGAAAAGGGCAAGGGACACGCAGTCCGGCATGGGGTTATGGCGGGGCGCGGTGATTATCTGCTGATCACCGATACCGATCTCTCGGTGCCGATTGAAGAAGCAGGACGCTTTTTGCCACCAACGTTGGACTTATCACGCAATGGCATTGCGATTGCCAGCCGCGAAGTGGCTGGGGCTGTGCGTCACCATGAACCGGCCTATCGCCATTTGATGGGGCGGGTTTTTAATTGGTTGGTGCGCCGTTTGGCTGTGCCGGGTATCCATGACACCCAATGTGGTTTTAAGTGTTTTGGGCGGGAAGCAGCCCAGTTGATCTTTCCGCTGCAACGCATTTACGGCTGGGGTTTTGATGTGGAGTTGCTCTACATCGCCCAACGCCACGGTCTGCCCATCATCGAAGTACCGATTAACTGGTACTATCGTGATGACAGCCGCGTCCGCCCTGTCCTTGATACAATCACGATGGTGGCTGAACTGATGAAGATCCGGCGTAACGGGCGTGAAGGCGTCTATGACAATACGCTGCCATCCCTGGCCGACAAGGCTCCTGTGACCTAGCCTACTTGCTGTTCGCAAACTGCTGTCTCAAGCTTCTAACTCACTACTTCCTTTGGCTAATTATTCCTTTGGCTAGAAACTATCTTAAAAGCGAAGCAGGAGGTCAGGAGTTTAGCGATGAATGTACAACAACTCTTCTTGCAGCGATATACTGTTCTCTATGATTTCTGGCTGGCTGGTTTCTGGGAGGCAGTGCCGCACGAGTTGATGCGCCAGCGTCCGCATCCACGCGTCAACTCCATTGTATGGAATTTGTGGCATCTCACACGTGTGGAAGATGCGGCAATGAACCGCTTTATCGTCGATCTCCCACAAGTCTTGGATGAAGGGCAGTGGATGCAACGTATGAACGTGCCCTGGCGGCACAACGGATCTGAGATGACCTTCGCCGAGGTGGATGAACTCGATCAGTGCATCAATGTGCAGATGCTCCACGATTACGCTCACGCCGTCCATCTACGAACGCTCGAGATCATCGCTCAGTTGAATGCGGATAGCCTAGACGAGACGATGAAGGAAGATCGCCTACGCGTGATTCTCTTTGCCGAAGGGCTGGCTGGGCCACGCGCGGTGGGGTTGCTTGAAAACTATACTGGGTGGTCAAAGGGCAAAGTCCTGATGAACTTGGCCTTAACCCATTCCTACCAACACGTTGGTGAAATGGATGTAATTGCCAGCCTGCTCGGCGTGGAGATGGAGTGAAATGCGACGAAAGGTGTGCTCGTGTGCATCATGGATAAGCTGCCGTTTGCGCATCGTCTGGTCATCTTGGCGTGATCGTCCACGATTGCTTGTTTGTGCTGGTAGCTGTGCTTGCATCACCAGCCATAGTTCGTCTGTGGTGTTCATGGTCTAGTCCTTTCGCCAGGATTAACCACTTTTATCGATTTTTATCGATTTTCAAGATAGCTTCTGATTACTTGGCATTGCCATAGGTAGCTCCGGAACACCACGCCAGTAGGCATAGCCAATCTGCGCCATGTTGATGACATAATGGGCGACAACAGGCATGAGCAGGCTTTGTGTCGTGACAAACATCAGCCCCAAGAGAACCCCACCAATCGCAATTGCGCCCATACCCCACCAGCCCTGGGGGCTGTGCATGAGGCCAAAGATAAGGCCACCCATTACGAGCAATAGCCAAGTGGGTAGGAGTGGCGCAAAGCCCCCCAGCAACAAAGTGCGAAAGAGCAGTTCCTCTAGCAATACCACGTTGACCATTGCCCATGCTACCGCTAATAATTGCTGGCGTGAACGGGGTACAATCACGCGTACGACAACCGGCGTATAGTAGCGCCCGCCGCTTTGCGCCATGATCCAGCGGGTGGCAATAATATAGATGATGGCGATGGCAAGGCCCCAGAGTATGCCCCAGATAGCATCCGCCAACGGGTTCGGTATCTGCCAACCCAATGCCGTGTATGACTCTCCACTCAGAAAACCCAAGCCGATACACAGCCCAATCAATAAAAAACGTACTGCCGTTTCCGCCGGGTGGAGCAGCGGGTTTTGGTTCGCAGGCCAACTGGGCAAGATCTGTGCTGCGCGATATGTGCCATAGCCGACAAACGCCACAAGGAGTAGAGTCAGGATAGCAAAGAGGATGTAGGTGAAGGGCATGAGCTTTCCACAGAGAGTCTTGGCAGGTACGATGGCGAAAAAGCCGTGGCTAGGAAAAACAAGTATATACCATTTTGTAGCCGAACACCCAGAGCAGAGAGACTCCTGCTGGGTGACAGATCGCACCTATTATGCACCATTGTCGAGAGTAGAGGTACCAAGCAATCCAATGTGATTCATGCCACCCCCTCTTCCGAAAGTATCTGCACAGGCAGCTATTCCTGCAACTGCGAAGATAGCACCTGTAATCTCCAAAAATTGGCGTCGAGTCCTGTTGCGATTCATACGGATCGAAAATAGAACAACCGGAAATGGAACATTGGAAGAATGTCCGGCCACGGTGTTACTGATGCTGTCATGGTCGTTCCTTTTTGCTGCTGGCAGAATTTCTACCAGCGTCTCTCTACCAGATCAACTTGACCAGATCTACATAACATGCAACGGGAAGGGGGCACTTAGCGAGGAATGAGGAGGGATTTGTGTGGGGAAAGAATTGCACATGATTCGCTAGCGGCGCTGGCGTGGGTCTAAGGCGTCTCGCAAGCCATCACCGATAAAATTAATACCAAGAATTGTCAGCGAAATAAAGGTGCCGGGCCAAAGTACCATCCAGGGTGAACGGTTCAAGAAATCTTTGCCCTCATAGAGCAATCGTCCCCATGTGGGTACATCGGAGGGAAAGCCTAGGCCCAAGAAGGAGAGGACGGACTCGTTGAGAATGGCATTGGCAACGCCAATCGTTGCCGAGACAATGATCGGGCTTAGGACGTTGGGTAGGATGTGCATTGTCATAATCTTGGCGCGCTTGGAACCTACGCAGGTTGCTGCCTCGACAAACTCTTTTTCCTTTACCGAAAGCACAGCACCGCGCACAATGCGCGCCGTGGGCATCCATCCCAAAGCACCGATGACAAACACAATCAAGATGAAGATTCCCAGTTCAGGGCCAAAGACCCCGCGCAGAGCTTCACGGAAGAGCATAATGATGACTAACAGGAGCGGCAGTTGTGGTAGCGCCAACATCATGTCGGTAAAACGCATCAGCACGTTGTCTAGCTGGTGAATATAGCCAGAGAGCAATCCGATGGTGGTCCCCAGGAAGATGGAAAGCGCCATAGCAACGACGCCAACAGCGAGAGAAATGCGTCCACCGTGGAGATTGCGCGCCAATCCATCGCGCCCTAAATCATCGGTGCCCATCGGGTGTTCGGCACTTGGCGCTTGCTCGGACGCCAACACGTCGATATATTCCGGGCTAACCGTATAGAGCAGAGGGCCAATCAGACAAACGAGGACGAGCAGCGCGAGCACCAGTAGACCAAGCATTGCCAATTTGTTGCGGCGAAACTGTGCCCAGGCATCACCCCACAACGTGCGTTGTTTGCGGCGCGCAATAGCGTCGCGTTGAAGCGGGGTAGTGATGGTCTCTGATGTTGTGGTGGCTGTCATCTGTTGCTTCCTCTGAATTCCCTATACAAAGTGGCCTCGTGTAACCTGCTTGCCGCCAATTTGCCTGGGAACCTTTGCGACTACAAATCTACTCGGACGACGTAGTGAGAATAGGGTTTAGAGCGTATTGGGCTTAACGATATTGGATACGCGGGTCTAGTACACCATACAGGACATCAGCGACTAGATTGAAAAATACCACGAGGATCGCAAAGATTACTGTGGTTGTCATGACAACTGGAATATCAAAGCTGTGAATCGAATTGATGAGCAGCGCGCCCAACCCATTGATGCGGAAGATCTGTTCGGTGACAATTGCGCCCGCAAAGATTTGGGGAATACCCAACGCAATCAGGGTCGCCACCGGGATTAGGCTGTTGCGTAGCACATGGCGCAGCACGACAAATTGCTCACGCAGCCCTTTGGCTCGCGCCGTGCGTACATAGTCCAGTTGTAGATTGTCCAGCATGGAGGAACGGGTAAAGCGGTTCAGCGTCGCTGTTTGGAAAAAGGTCAACACTGCTACAGGCATTGCCATTTGCTTGAGTTGCAAGACAAAACTATCCCAGTCTGTAACATCAAGGGTCGTGTTGTATACCGATGGCAGCCATTTGAGCTTGACGCTGAAGATAACAATGACGACCAACCCCGTGAAAAAGGTAGGCAGAGAAAAGCCGATTACCGATAAGACGGAGCTCACTTGGTCAAAGATGGAGTTTTGTTTGACAGCAGATACGACTCCTAGCGGAATGGCAATGATGACTGCAAAGAGGTAGGAGAGTCCCACAACCCAAAGCGTCTGCGGAAGTCGCTCAAGAATCAGATCAATGACTGGCTTGCCGCGACTTGTCCACGACGTAATCCGCAGGCGTTCTTCGGAGTTGCCTATGGTAAGGCCCGTCATTTTTTCGATTGCATTCAGTGGTTCATTGACAAAAAATTGTTGCATCCATTTGATGTAGCGAATGTGGAAGGGCTGGTCCATTCCCAACGACTCACGGATTTGCTCGCGCACCTCTTGAGGAATACTTAAAGGCAACTGGCTTGTTGGATCGCCGGGTGCTAAATCAAGCAGGGCGAAGATGACGAAGCTAATCAGTAGCAGTGTTGGGATGGCCGTTAGCGTACGGCGGACAATATATTCTCCCATGAACCTGTTTTAACTCCCGTTACTCTTCTACGCTTGCCCGCTGGCAGTGCCGCCAAGCCTGTCCCGACAGAGGAAGGAGATGGCGTTCCAGCGTGAGATACACGCCGGAGAAAGTGGTCTGCACTGATAAAGGCACAGACCACTTTCAACCAGTCCGGACCGCCTTACTTAATGCGATACCAGTCTTCGATATTCCATTCTTCGCTGTCCCAGCCGG
>CAMPHP010000246.1 GCA_946885925.1 uncultured Litorilinea sp. | reverse complement strand
CACGAACCCTCAACTATTCTACCTGCGCGCCGCCACCATCGATAACAGAAGAATCTATTGTGCGTGTTATGGTAATGGAATCCAAGTAAAGTTAGATTCGGTGCGTTCTAGTACGAAACAGGATGCGAACAAGATGAGCCTGAATATGAACATTTCGCCGTTGTATATCAACAAATTTGTGGGGCGTGAACGAGAACTAGAACGACTGCAACAATTCCTTCACAAAGCGAGCACTGGCCAAGGCCAGGTCTGTTTTGTGACAGGCGAGGCTGGGATGGGAAAGTCCGCCCTTGTGCACGAGTTTGTTCGCCGTGCCCAAGAAGTAAATGATCATTTGGTTGCCACGGTTGGCCAATGCAATGCCCAGACAGGCATGGGAGACGCCTACCTTCCCTTCCGCGAGCTGCTAACCGTATTGACGGGTGCAGAGGATACCAAACAAACGACCAACACCATTAGCGCCACGAATGCCGCACGCCTTAAAGAATTCATCCGTATCTCGGGCGAAACACTCATAGAAGTTGCGCCTGACCTAATTGGCCTTTTCGTGCCAGGAGCATCTTTACTGGCTAAACTTGCCAGCACAGCCGCCACCAAAAGTAAGTTGCCAGACAAGCTTGCACAGCAGGTCGATCGGACAGATAAACAAGCCAGCAGTCCCGTCAAGATCAACTCTGATCTCGATCAGGAGAAAATTTTTGCCCAGTACACGAGTGTGCTGACTGCCCTGGCAAAAGAGCACACGCTCATTCTGATTCTCGATGACCTACATTGGGCTGATAGCGCGTCACTGAATCTACTTTTTCATCTTGCCCGCAAATTGCCAGAGAGCCATGTGCTTATCGTCGGCACCTATCGTCCCGACGATGTAGCATTGGGACGCAACGGTGAACGGCATCCGCTCGAGCCGTTGGTCAACGAATTGAAGCGCTATTATGGCGAGATCTTGATTGAACTGGGCGCAACGCAGGCCAGTGAAGGGCGCGCCTTTTTAGACGAGCTGCTTGATTCGGAACCCAATCAGCTCGAGACATCGTTCCGCCAGCAGTTGTTTGCAAGGACTGAAGGTCACCCGCTCTTTACAGTTGAACTGCTGCGCAGCTTACAGGAGCGCGGCGATCTCGTTCAAGATAAGTACGGGCGCTGGATCGAGAGTGCCAGCTTGAATTGGGAGGCCTTGCCTGCCCGCGTGGAGGGGGTCATTGAAGAACGGATTGGGCGTTTGACAGCTGACTTGCGCGAGACCCTGGCGATCGGAAGCGTGATGGGGTATGACTTTTGTGCCCAGGTAGTCGCCCGTGTCCGCGGCCTCAGAGAGCGGGAATTGCTCAAAGAGCTAGGTCGCGAGCTAGACAAGCGCCACCACCTCGTGTATGAACTAGGCGAAACCCAGGTAGGCCAACAATTTCTGTCGATCTATCGCTTTGCCCATGTCCTCTTTCAACATTTCCTCTATAACGAGTTGAGCAAGGGAGAGCGGCGTCTGATGCATAACGATGTGGCTATGGCGTTGGAGACACTGGTTGAGGGTCACACAGCCGAAAGCGCAGTGCAGTTGGCGCGGCATTATGCCGAGGCGGGTGATGAGGCCAAAGCCGCCGAATACGAGATCCAGGCTGGGGATACGAGCAAACGCGCCTTTGCTTTTCCAGAAGCCAGACTACACTACCGGCGCGCGTTGGAAATGCTTCCAATGCTCGAACAGACAGCCACTGTGTACCGCACGCGGATCGACACAGTGATTAAGTATGTGGAAGTTGCCCTAAACTCGGATGTGATTCCCGACCTATTGGCCCGCTTACGAGAGGCTGAAACCCTTTTTAAGGAATTACCACCTGGCGATAATACCGAGGATCGCATCCGCCTCGCCTATTTGCGCGGATGGTTGGGCTATTTACACATATTCCTCAACGATAGCGCCACAGCTTTTGCTTACCTGCAACCCCTGCTTGACGAGACGAAAGCCATCGGCATGGAAGAATTGTATGGGGAAGTCGCCGGTCTGCTGGGATGGATGTATTCGCTGCGCGGTTACTTTGCCCAGGCCATACCCCTTCTGCTCCCGAGTGTTACTTACCTCGGCAAGAAAAGCGGTTGGAGCAAATGGGTTCAAGCTGTAACCGGTCTTAGCTTTGCACTTGCTGGTGTCGGTCGCTGTGCAGAAGGGATCGCAATGGCGCAAAAGTGCATCGCATTGGGTCAAGAGGCACATCATGACCTAACGATTGCTACTGGCCAAGGCTATCTAGCATTGATCTATTTGATGATCGGAGATGCCAATCGTGCGCTTGAGGCAGCGCAGGCCTGTATCGAGAATGCAGAACGGGGTGGTGAATTCCACCAGGCCATTCATGGCTATCTCATCAAAGGCTCCGCGCAAGTGAGCCAAGGTCAGCATGAGCAGGCGCAAGAGAGCATGCAGCAGGGACAGCAATTGGCAGAGAAAATTGGACATGAATGGACTGATATGTACGTGCTGGCACTTGAGGCAGAAGTCGCGCTCCTTTCAGGACAATATGCCGAGGCCATCGTCCAAGTGCAGAATGTTCTTGCTCAAAGCGAAGATAGTCCGTGGATGCAGGGGAGAATCCATAGGTTATGGGCGAGGGCCATAGCCGCCACGGATCTGGCGCGCTGGGATGAGGCGGAAGAGCATTTCACCGCAAGTTTAGGTGCTTTCGAGTCGGGCGAGGCACGTATCGAAGTTGCCCATACGCACGTTATCTGGGGCAAACTGTTGGCGCAACGGGGCGACATCAAAGGGGCGCGCGAACATTTGATGCAAGCCGCGGCCCAGTATGAAGCATCTGAACTGACACAGAAGGTAGCCGAGGTAACCGCGGTGTTGGCCGAGGTCACGGATGCGCATGAGAAGCTGTGATGCGATCTCTGTTCAAATGTTCCCGCCGATCCTAAAAGGAAGACGTGTTCGCATTGTGCAGCCGTGTTGCATATAATCTGGTATAGTAGCTCTCAACCATCCATTCACGCCGAAAAGAGCAACTATGCCTGCCAGCCTTCTTCAACTCGAACATCATCCCAATTTAATTCTCTACAACGCGCGGATTTATACCGTTGACCCAACCATGCCCTGGGCAGAAGCCATTGCCATTCGCAAAAAGACAATCAGCGCAATTGGCTCCAACACCGCCGTCCGTGCGCTTGCTGGTGAAGAAACGATCCAAATTGACCTGGCTGGTCGGCTTGTCTTACCCGGTCTCTGCGACGCCCATATCCATCTCTATGAATGGTCCCTCAATCTTGCCCGCCCCCAGCTTGCCTCAGCGCGCAGCAAAGCAGAGATGCTGGATCAAATTGCAGTCTATGCCGCTCAACGGCCCGCCACAAGTTGGGTCGTTTGCCAGGGATGGAATGAAAGCTGGTGGGGCGAAACCGAATTTCCCACCGCTGCTGACCTTGACGCCATCACCCAGCCCGGCCAACCTGCCATCGCCTATCGCAGCGATATGCATATTGCAGTCGCGAATCGCGCTGCCCTAACCCATGCAGGAATTACCAGCACCACACCGGATCCCGCTGGTGGCCTAATTGATCGGGATGAAACAGGCGAAGCCACAGGGGTTCTGCGCGAACTTGCCATCGGCTTGGTGTCCGCCCAAATCCCAGAGCCAAGCCCAGATGAATTACTGGCCTCCATTCGCAACGCGCTCCCCCAACTCCACCGGCTAGGTATCACCGCCATCCACGACCAGCGCATCAAAGACGGCAGCGAGGGCCTGCGAATGCTCGACGCCTACAGCCGCTTGCGTGAATCTCATGCATTGCAGATACGGGTCAATTGCAACATTGCCGCCCACCAACTGCCTGTATTAGCAGCCCTGGGCCTACGTAGTGGCTTCGGGGATGATTACCTGCGCTTGGGCCACATCAAAATCTTCTCGGATGGCAGTTTAGGCAGCCGCACCGCTTGGATGCTGGAGCCATTTGTTCCTCAATCGCCGGTTGAACAGCCCAACTATGGCGTCAATGTCACGCCACCAGAACAAATGGCGGCAGAATTCTTCTTGGCGCAACAACTCGGCTTTCCCATCAGCGTACACGCCATCGGTGATCGTGCCAATCGTGTCGTGCTGGACTTATTCGAAGAGCTTGCGCCAAAGATGGAGCCACTGCCCATCCCTCATCGCATTGAGCATGTCCAGACCATCTCGGCAAGCGACATTGCGCGCCTGGGTCAACTGAATATCTCCGCCAGTGTCCAGCCCATTCACCTCACTGATGACCGTGACTTGGTTGAACGCTATTGGGGCGACCGTACCAGCACCACCTACGCTTTCCGATCTCTGCTTGATACGGGCGCGCGTCTGGCATTTGGCAGTGATGCGCCCGTTGCCAATCCGAATCCCTTCCTCGGAATCCATGCTGCGCTCGTACGCCGCCACCCGAACGATCTTCAACCCTCTTGGCAGCCACAAGAAGCACTCACCTTAGACGAGATCATCCATGCCTATACCCTGGGAGCGGCCCAAGCCGCTGGTTGGGATACTGTTATTGGCTCCCTCTCCCCCGGCAAACGCGCAGATCTGATTATCCTTGACCGTGACCTCTTTGCGCTTGCCAAAGAGCCCAGCCGTGTTGATGAAATCGCCGACACCCAGGTACTCTCCACCTGCTTTGATGGCGACTTTGTCTACCAACATCTGACTGAGTACGTCAAGTAACATGTCTCTCGCCTGGATCACCTGCAATTGGGCCAACCTCTAATCAGTCATTCGCTGAGAGACCACCTTCCAACGAAAGGAAACTCTATGGATCTCCCTTTTGTCGTGATTGGCGGCGATGCCGCCGGAATGAGTGCCGCCAGCAAAATCAAACGCGAGCAGCCAGACGCCCATGTCATCGTCTTTGAACGCTCGCCATACATCAGCTATTCTGCTTGTGGAATGCCTTACTGGATCGGCGGCATCGTTGAATCCGACCGCGAGTTGATCGTGCTCACCCCTGGAATCGCCCGCAAGCGACGGGGTATAGATGTACGTATTCGCCACGAAGTCACAGCCATTGACCCAGCAGAGTCCGTAGTTCACGGCATCAACTATGAAACCGGTCAACCATTTACGCAAACCTATTCCAAGCTCTTGATTGCCACCGGCGCGCGCCCAATTTACCCGCCAATCCCTGGCCTGGATCTCCCCGGCGTCTTTGCATTACGCTCCCTCACCGATGCCCAACGCATCTATGCCTACATGCAAGAACACGCTGTCACCAGCGCAGTCGTCATCGGCGGCGGCTATGTTGGCATAGAGATGGCGGAAGCCTTTCGTAATCGCCAGCTAGAAACACATCTCATCGAGCGGTTGCCGCAGATCATGCCTATTTTCGATGAAGATATGGTTGGAGCCATTGACGCCCATCTACGCCAACAGGGTGTTCAGCTATATACAAGCACCGAAGTCCAAGAAGTGACCGCGCACGAGGGAAGGTTGCTCGTAAAGACGGATAATGGAGGGACAATTAGCACGGGCTTGGTCATTGTCGCCGTAGGTGTGCAGCCCAACGCAGAACTAGCCGCCAGTGCAGGACTCTGTACCGGCGCAAGCGGTGCCATTTGGTTGGATCGCCACATGCGCACCAGCACCGCCAATATCTTTGCTGCGGGCGACTGTGTAGAACATTATCATCTGGCCCTGGAACGCAACGTCTGGATTCCTTTGGCGACTTCAGCCAACAAAGGCGGGCGCGTCGCTGGTGGGAATATGATTGGGGAGGATAGTAG
>CAMPHP010000245.1 GCA_946885925.1 uncultured Litorilinea sp. | reverse complement strand
GGCAAAGCCACCCATGCCGACATTGCCAAAGACTGCGTTGCCGCCAAAGACATTGACCGAGCTTGCCAGAACATCAACAAAGATGCTGTTGGCTTCGGGGAAGGAGAAGACGACGGTATAGTCATCCGGCGCTTCAAGCGTTGCGCCGTTGTCGATGTTGAAGAATGAAGAGCGCACGGGGACCAATTCTTCATTCTGGTAAATATGCTCAAACCAGAACATGATGTCAGCGGAGGTGAAGGGCGTGCCATCCGACCATTTGGCTCCCTCGCGCAGGGAGATGGTGATGGTGGTACCGTCCTCGCTTACTTCCCAACCCTTGGCGACGTTGGGTACGACCTCTGGGAAGTTATTGGCATCCCAGAAGAGCAGGCGGTCACTGCCAGCGACACGGTGACCATTTTGACCGTCGCCGGGACCGGTGAAGCCGCGCCGCCAAGTACCACCATATTGGCCGATTTCATGGACTGGTTGGATGACCAGCAGTTCTTCGCGTGCAGGCAGGCGTTCTTCCAGCGGAGGCAGATCGCCAGACGCCACCAGTTCAGCCAACATTGGGGCTTCGTTGAATTCAGAGGGGAATTCATCAACATTGGTGACAATAACCGGACCCTCGATTTCGCCAATCAGGGTAGAACCGAGACGCTCTTCGGCGGCGGCTTCTTCTGCCGGGGCTTCTTCTGCCGAAGCCTCTTCCGTTGTAGCCTCTCCGGTAGTAGTCTCTTCTGTTGTGGCTTCTTCTGCGGCTGGAACATCAGCGGCAGGTGCCTCTTGGGCTGCACCACCCCCACCGCCACAGGCTGCTAGGAATAGCGCCAGGGCGATCATGAGGGTCGAAACCCAGATCAAACGTTTGGACTGCATTTGGTTTCCTCCTGAGGTAATGATCGCTGCATTGAGTGTGAAATGGGTGAGTAAACTTGCAGCGCGTCTGACCGGGTGTAAGGCCATGCGCTCTAAGCAGGTAAAACCATGTGTGATTACACAGATGCTGCGGTCGATGCTGCCGTCAGTGCCAAACGCTAAGACCTGGGGAAGTAGTGTCAAACCTATAAGGGGTAGACTACCACTGCTATACGGCTGCAATCGTGCAGGTATGGAAAACATTGGGGATGGCGTACCAGAAGCGTCATCCCGACGGGATTGTTGATTGAAATGCTTGGTGGTCTATAAGTCGGGTGCTAGGTAGATTCTAGCAGGGAGAATAGCACAGGGGGCGCAGGGCTGTCAATCTGGACGATCCGGTCTGGAAGGTGAGGTTTGGCGGATACCGGAACCTTCTTCGAAGCCACTCAGAGAGTACTTGGCTTCGAAGAAGGCGTCGTGGATAAGTACAATGACTTGCGCTACCAGCAGCGCATGGAACCTAGGAAGAGTTGGCGCAGATCTTCGGCGGATGCTGGTCGTGGCGAGAGTTTGGTGACGCGGTGTTGGGGCAGCGTGCCTTCGACCAGTTGGTCTACGTCGGCTTCCGTGTACCCCAAATCGTGTAACCCGTTGGGCATGCCTGTTTGACGCATCATGCCAACGAGCGCTTGAGCCACTAATTCACCGGCGTCCTCTGGACTCGCGCCGCGTGTGTCTACACCCATCAAGCTAGCGGCGTGCAGGTGGAGTTCGGGATTGGTGGATGCGGTGAAGCGAAAGACGGCAGGGGCATTGACGATGACCGCCATGCCATGAGGTACTAGTGGATGGTCAACCTTGTATCCTTCGGGTAGGTAGGATTTGACCATGCCCGCGACAGGATAGGCCATGCCGTGGGGCAGGTGGACACCGGCGTTGCCAAAGCCAATCCCAGCGATGGCCGCAGCCAGGAGCATCTGGCTGCGCGCCTCGTCATCCTCGGGGTCATGCACAGCACGCACGAGATATTGGCTGCACATTTCAATGGCACGGCTGGCCCAAATGTCACTCACCGGATTGGCTCCTTGGTAGGCAGGACGCATCTTGGGTGAGTCGGGTGCGGGGCGCTGCGTATAGGGCATGGCGGTTAGCGATTCGAGGGCATGGCTCAACACATCCAGCCCCGTACAGGCAGCAACCATCCTGGGGAGTGTACGGGTGTTGTCTGGATCGATGATGCCCATCACAGGACGTAGGGCGCGGTGTGCAATGCCAGTCTTAGCGTGAATCTTTGTATAGTCAAAGATCGCAGTACCCGTTGTCTCGCTGCCTGTGCCTGCTGTGGTGGGAATGGCGATCAGTGGCTTGAGCCGTCCTGGAACGGGCCGCCCTTCACCCACGGGAGGATTGACATAAGTCAAAAAGTCGGCAGGGTAGGTGGCATAGAGATTGGCGACCTTGGCGGTATCCATACTGGAGCCGCCACCCACGGCAACATAGCCATCGAAGTTTCCCTCTGTAGCAAAACGAATGGCATCTTGGAAAGAGGCATCGGTGGGTTCGACGCGCACTTGGTCATAGAGAACAGCGTCAATGCCCTCGGCGCGGAGTGCTTCGAGCGTAATGGCAACGGTTTCGCTATGCACCAAGTTAGGGTCAGTTACCACCATGACCCTGCGCGTGCCTAGCGCAGCCATATCTGCGCCAATCTCGCGCGTCACACCAGGGCCAAACTTGATGCTGGAGGTGTCCATTGTAAAGGCAGTTTCGAGACGCATGGTGGTTCCTCTTTTGATCGTGATATGTGACCGTAATGTGCCAATTGTTTAGGGTGTACTGAGCCGGATGTTGTGTGGTCGCGGGGAGCGATGTTATCCCAATCTCCAGATATTAACTATCCGGCGATTTCGTTGCAGTTGGCAGTATCTCAGCGAGATCGGGAGGCGGGTTGACGATGAGGTCGCGCGCCATCACAGTCATTTCATAGCCGCGGTATATGCGCTGGTGTGAAGCATGAAATCCTAGTGTCTCATAGAGGTGCATCTGATCCTCCGTATAGAGATAGAGCCGGGGGTAGCCCAGGTTTTTAGCCTCTGTAGCAACGCGCTGGACGAGCATTGAGGCTATGCCCTGGCGACGTTGGTCGGGCAGAACATAGACGCTGGCGAGCCACGGTATCCATTCCGAAAGAACTTGCATGTCGTTCGCAACCAGGCTGGCACAGCCCACCGGCTGTTCGTCGCGCCAAGCAACAAAGGTGGTAGGGATGGCGTTGCGCTGCAAATGATGCTTTAGACGCGCCTTGCGCTGTTCCAATGTGGGTGCGTTTTCGAGATAACTCCACTGGTTATGGTGCCATTCGGCTATCAGAGGGATGTATTCTGGTGTATCGGCTAGATATGCGATGCGTATTTCAGACATGAGTGCAAAGATGCCGTTCGGAAACAAAACTCGGAAATTTGTAGGGGAAGCCTGGCGAGATTGCTGAGTTCGTAACGTTTACGATAGCCCCTACTACTGCGTTATGGTAGCACGAGGGGGAAAGAGGCACAAAGTACACAGGTCGTTTGTGATTCGGGGATGGACAAAGCGTAGGGTAGACTACGGAGGACGCGCAATGAGATCATAGAAATTAACTAGAGACAGCAGGTGATATGATGTTGAGCTATGACCACGAAAGCTACTTGTCACCATTGACGTGGCGCTATGGCAGCGAGGCGATGCGTCGCATTTGGAGCGAGGCAGAGAAGCGGCGACTCTTGCGGCGCTTCTGGGTGGCGCTTGCCGAGGCACAGGCCGAGATGGGGCTTGTCACCGCCGAGCAAGTCGAGGATCTACGCGCTCACCAAGACCAGATCGACATCGAGCGCTCGCTGGCGATTGAGGCGGAGATTCGTCACGATTTGATGGCCGAAATTCGCACCTTTGCCGAACAAGCTCCGGTGGGTGGGGGAATTATTCATCTGGGTGCTACCTCAATGGATGTCCTTGATAACGTGGATGCCATGCGGCTTCAGCGTGCGCTCGACATCCTTGTCGCCGAGTTGCAGCTACTGCTAACGGCCCTGGTCGAGCGCATGGAACAAGAAGCGGCTACCCCGACGATTGCCTTTACACATATCCAACCAGCGGAGCCAACCACAATTGGTTATCGCCTGGCCTACTATGCTCAAGACTTATTGGAGGACTGGCGTGAGTTGCGGCGGGTGCGCGCTTCGATACGGGGCAAAGGCTTAAAGGGCGCAGTGGGTACCAGCGCCAGCTATACGGAGTTGCTAGCAGGGAGTGGATGGACAGCGCGACAGCTTGAGGAGCGCGTTATGGAGAAACTGGGATTGGCAGCTTATGAGGTTGCCACCCAGACCTATCCACGTAAACAAGATTTGACGGTCGTTTCAGCGTTGGCGAGTTTGGCTGCTAGCCTGCACAAGTTCGCCTTTGACCTGCGAATTTTGCAGAGCCCGCCCTTTGGTGAATGGAGCGAGCCTTTTGGCGAAAAGCAGGTAGGGTCAAGTGCGATGCCCTTTAAGCGCAACCCAATTGTGGCTGAAAATATTGATTCATTAACGCGCTTGGTGGCTGTGATGCCGCGGGTGGCATGGGATAATGCGGCCCTGAGTGTGTTGGAGCGTACGCTGGACGATTCTGCCAACCGGCGGATCTTTTTGCCTGAAGCCTTTTTGCTGATGGATGAAGCGCTGACGCGAAGCCGGCGACTGGTCGAGGGGATGCAAATCTGGCCGGGTCCTGTTTCTCGCAATTTGGCTACGTATGGCATTTTTGCTGCCACGGAACGGCTGTTGATGGAAGCAGTAAAGGCAGGTGCGAACCGCCAAGAGATGCATGAAGTGATCCGAGAACACAGTATGGCAGCATGGGCAGCAATACAAGCAGGCGAGCAGAATCCACTGCGTGAACTCTTGGCGCAAGATCCGCGGTTAAAGGCGCATGTCCGCGCGGATGGTTTGGACGAATTGTTGGATGCCACAAAGCATGTGGGTGACGCTCCCGAACGGACGCTGGAGATGGCGGCGATTATCCGTACTGAGTTAGGGCAAAGGACAACGGCATGAGCAGTACTCCTCTTGCCTTGCTGGAAGCCCAAGCCTTTCAATACATTATCAGTGCCGATGAAGGCTCACTAGATATGGCGCTCAAGGAACTGGCCGCGGTGGATCGCAAGGCGACGGTGGCACAGGAATTTGCGCCTGGTGTCATGTTGATCAACGGGTCGAAGAGCTTTGTCGAGGTGGCGGCGCAGTGGAGCGAGAAGCCCCCCATCTTTATTCGTCATGTCAGCCCCGTACAAAGTGTGCTTTATCTGGATGAGGGGGCTAACGCACCCGAGTTGGTAGCGTTGTCGGCTGCGGCTGAGTTACTGCCCCATTTAGACCCCTCGCAGTCTGTTTCGGTGCAGAGCCGGATTTTTCCCCATGCTCATCTCAAGCCTTTTGATTTGAACCAGCGCGTGGCGCAAGTGGCAGAGGCACAATTCGGGTTGACAATTGATGTGCGCCAACCAGAGCAAGTGATCTCGATTGTCGTGCGTAGTGATGAGGGGGAGCCGCCTGTTGCTTACTTGGGTGCATCGTTGAGCAGCCACAACTTGTCGGATTGGGCGGGTGGTATGCGCCGCTTTGCGCGAGAGGAAGGGCAAATCAGCCGTTCGGAGTTTAAGCTGCTAGAGGCAATCGAACTCTTTGGGCTGGAGTTGCCCGCGCGTGGTACGGCGCTGGATTTGGGTGCTGCTCCTGGCGGGTGGACACGGGTACTGCGGTTGTATGAACAATATGTGACAGCAGTTGATCCAGGCGCTTTGGACCCACGCCTGGCAAACGACCGAGGTATCCGCTATAAGCGCATGACCGCCGAAGCGTATCTAGCCTCGGAGCCGGAC
>CAMPHP010000244.1 GCA_946885925.1 uncultured Litorilinea sp. | reverse complement strand
CTAAGGCAATTGCCAACTCATCGATCTGTGTGTGGTCGCTGACCGCCGCACTCACCAACCCTACCTTGCGATGGCCCGCAGCCACTGCTGCTTCTGCCGAGGCAATCAGCCGCTCTAGCGGCTGCTCACGTGCCGGACGATAGACATAGCCAGCCAAACAAAAACGACAGCCCCGCCCACAGCCGCGTGCGATCTCCATCAGGTGCATGTTGCTAAATTCAGTATCAGCAGTATACAACTGGCTGTCCGTAGCGAAATCGGGCAAATTACGTACCCACAGCCGCTCCACCTTACGGAAATGCGGGTGATTGCGGTTGGAGGGGCGCAACGTAGGCACATACCAACCCGGCGTGGCATCCAGTTCAGCCAACAGCGCACCATGATCCTCGATACCCGTGCTGCAGAAATCAATAAACTGGGGTACAGCTTCTTCGCCCTCGCCAATCAAAATCGCATCAAAGAAAGGCGCAATCGGCTCCGGATTCATCGTGACACCCGGGCCCCCGGCAATCAAAAGCGGCCACGGTCGCCCATCCCATTGCACGCTATTCGCCCGCTCTTCGGCCAATAGTGGTACGTTTGCCTGTCGCAATAACTCGATCACATTAAAATAATCCATCTCCCACGAGATGGTAAACGCCCACACATCAAACTCCGCCGCAGGGCGTTCGTTTTCCAGCGAAAGCAAGGGCTTGCCAGCTTGCGCCGCGCCCTTCTCCCAAAAAATTCGCTCACAGACCACATCGTCCGAGCGATTGAACATGGCATAGAGCAACTGCAACGCGAGGCTGCTCATCCCCACATAATAGGTATTGGGCATGGTCAGCGCCACAGCCAACCTGCCTCCCCAGTCCTTATAGATCGCGCCGCTTTCCTCAGGCTGTGCCGCGCGCGAAGGTGTATACCCACCGCTACGATGTCCGGTGCTCCGCTGTACTCCACCCTGATTTTTTCTTGTTTTGCCTTTTGCCATAACCCTCAATGATTTATCTTCATGCGCCACACCAACACCCATTTGCATTGCCACAGCACATGACTACACACTTAATACTAACACACTAATTCTAGCGTATCCCCACTCCTTACGAGTGCTCAAGCATCCTATCATACTCGAAGTTCGTCATAAGATTGGCAAAGCTGCTTACAGTACGCTACAACCATCCACGCAGCCAGTAGACAACCATCCCAATGTATTCGCGCAATGCTCGTGAGGACATGTCTAGCTGTTCGGAGTCAGGAAAGATTGTTAACAGCCAACCATCAACCCCAAGCTCGACCGTGCGACCTTCAGCCCCCCACGTTGCCAAAAAGTCAGCAGGCATCGGGATTACCTCGAATCCTTGATGCTCGAAGATCGCCACAGAGCGGGGCATGTGCAATCCCGAGGTGACCAGCAGGATTTGGTTAAAATCTTGCTCATCGGCAATTTCGCGCACATACAGTGCGTTCTCATAAGTATTGCGCGAACGATCCTCACGCACAATGGCATTTTCCGGCACACCCAGCGACAGCAGCAATTCTTGCATAGCGTCCGCTTCGGGCACTGTCGAGCCATAAAATTCTATAAAGCCGCCGCTGACCACGATAAAGGGTGCTTTCCCCTCGTGGTAGAGGTGTGCGGCATAGACGAGACGATCACCCGCCTCATTCATCTCTGAAACAGGCCGGGGCGGCAGATGGGGCCGCGTCCCCCCACCCAGAAGGACAATCGCCTCGGCTTGAGGCACTTCACCTTGAGGTAAATAGCGCCATTCCAACGAGCTAACCAAACGATGAGCCACCCACTCATTGCTAAAAATCAGGAGGAGCGCCAACGCCAAACCAATACAGAGCTTCTGAATCCGGGGTCGCTTAGACAAGAAGAGGGCAGCAACTAAAAGCAAAGAGGCCATACCCACTGGATAGACAAACAGCGGCAGAAGTTTAGAAAGAAAAAGAAACATATCTCCTAGGCCGCCCAACTACGCCGCACAAAACGTCCATTCAGGCTGCCCGTAAAATTCTCGTCAAGTACCACGATCTCTCCTCGCAGTGTCACCGTTCGCGGCCATCCAATCACCTCATGTCCTTCATAGGGTGTCCACCCAGCGCGCTCATGCAGCATCGCAGCAGACAGCGTCTTGCGCCGCTCTGGGTCAAAAATCACAACATCAGCATCAAAACCAGGAGCAATCTGCCCCTTGTGGCGCAACCCCATAAGTTGCGCGGGTCGAGTGCAGCAAAGCCCTACCCACTGGGCAGGCGTGAGCCACCCAGCACGCACGCCATCACTGTACACCAGCGACAAGCGCGCTTCAATCGACGGCACACCTCCTGGGATCAACGTAAAATCAGGCTGTTGCTTTTCGGCCTGCGTCCACGGACAATGGTCTGTGCTAACCAAATCAATGCGCCCATCAGCCAATGCCGCCCACAGCACAGCCTGGTCTTTCTCGCTGCGTAGAGGAGGGGCACAGACATAGAGTTCACCATTCGCTCCTCCTAGATATTCCTCCGCTGTGAGCAGCAAATATTGCGGGCAGCTCTCGCCTGTGATCTCCACCCCACGCGCCTTCGCCGCCTCAATCTCCGCCACAGCTTCGGCACATCCTACATGAAATATATGCAGTGAACATCCAGCTAGATGCGCGATCTCAGCCGCACGATGAATGGCAGTTGCCTCCAGACGTGCCGGACGTGTTCGCTCGTGCCAAATGGGTTCACGATGACCTGCGGCTAATGCTTGGGCGCGTAACTCGTCTAGCAGCGGGCCGGTTTCACTGTGCAGCACTACCCGCCCTCCTGCCGCGGCCACTGCTTGGCAGACCTTGAGCAGCGCCACATCATCTAGCATCATACGTGGATACGCTTGATAGAGCTTAAATGTGCTGCATCCAGCATCCATCACCGTAGGAATCTCTACATAGGCAGCAGCGTTCTGTGCGTGCCAGGTGGGAATGGTCATATGCAGTGCATAATCCGTTGCTACCTGCCCATCGGCCGCAGCCTGCCGCGCCACAAGCGCATCAAGCAGACCTTCTTCCGGCATGGGGTCAACAAAATCAATGACCGTGGTGGTGCCGCCACAGGCTGCGGCAATCGTGCCTGAAAGAAAGCTATCAGAGCTTATCCGCCCCCCCAACGCCAATTGAAGATGCACATGGGGATCGACACCACCAGGAATTACATAACAGCCCGTGGCATCAATCTGGCGCTCGCCCCTCAAGCCTGCTTCGACGGTGACGATCTTCTCGCCCACAATGCCCACATCGGCCAAAATAGGCCCATCAGCACCGATGACATGCCCACCACCAATCACGAGATCTAGCACCGTCACAACTCCTCTAGCGGGATTACGGAGTGATGACACGCAGCAAAGTACTATCACTACTTGCCGTGATACGGAACTCGCCCAACTCCGCCGGGATCAGCACCCAGGAGATCCCTGGCAGGCTGACCGGCTCTCCTGCCCAATTGACCGTGGCATCGCCCGACAGCACGCCCCAAATCTCAAATGTTCGGCCATCAGTTTGACCTGACCAACCCTGCCCCGTCGGCAAATGCAGCCGCTCCGTACGAAAATAGCGGCTCTCGCCAATGACTTCTGTCGGGACTTGTGCACCAGGTACATTGACTGGCACAAGCGCCTTAGGCTCAACCAAATTAAAATCGAGCACATCTAATGCCTGCTGAACATGAATCGGTCGCGGGCGGCCCCAATCATAAATCCGGTAGGTGGTATCGCTATTCTGCTGGATCTCTGCCACCAAAATTCCCGGCCCCAAGGCATGGATCGCACCCGTAGGTACAAAGATCACATCCCCAGTCTGCACGTGCAGCCGGTGCAAAAACTGCTCTATCTCCCCTGCTGCAATGGCTTTAGCAAACTCTTCACGGGTCGCTCCCTGCGCAAAACCATAGATCAACTCGGCTCCTGGTTCGGCATGCACCACCACCCACATTTCTGTCTTACCAGACTCTCCTTCATGGGTCATTGCATAGGAGTCATCCGGGTGGACTTGCACCGATAGCCAACGGTTAGCATCTAAGAGCTTGATCAGCAATGGGAAACGCCCTTGCGCCAGATCATTCGCATTACGACTACCCACCAACGCTGTCCCCCATTGCGCCAGCGCATCGTGCAGCGTCGCGCCTTGCAGCGCTCCATTTGCAATTAGGCTTGCACCATGCGGATGGGCGGCAATCTCCCAGCTTTCCGCCACAATTCCATCGGGGATCTTGCGCCCCAATCGGGTCTCGAGATTACGACCACCCCAGGGGTAATCTTTGAAGACAGGGGAAAAAGTCAATGGGTAAAAAGCCGGTGTCGGCATAACTACCATTCCTCATGTACGATGGGGCCACAATGCGGCCAACGGTTGAAAGAACAATGTAGCCGGAGGCTTAAGCACTCCGGCAAGAAGGGAAAGTCCGCTAAAGCGGTTGAGTGCATACTCAAGTACGCGATGGTTTAGCCCTAAACAGATACAGGAAGCGCCCAAATCCTTCGCTGTGACCATGCTCCTGACTGCTCTCTGTACTAGGCGGTTCTTCAGGAAAGGGAGGCAAATCAAGCATCTTGCGCCAAATGTAGGTACCTAAAATCTTTAGTGTAGCAATTACAGGGGCAGCCAGCACAGCACCCAGCAACCCGCCAAGTGACGTACCTGCGATCACACCAACCAACACGACCACAGGATGAAGCGAAAGTGCATCACCCACAATGCGCGGAACCAATAGCGAGTTTTCGATCTGTTGAATGATGATCATTGCCGCCAGCACGATGAGAGCAAACATCCAGGGTGACATGCCCCACGGGTTGCTATCTTGTACAAGAGCAACAATCACTGCGGCTACGGCACCAATGACGGGGCCTATCATGGGCAAGAATTCCAACACGCCCGATAGTAATCCCAATTCAAGTGCATTGTTAACACCCAAGATACTCAGGGTGATGGCGACGATCACAAAAATCACCAGACCAAGGATAACCTGCCCTCGCAGATATGCATTCCAGACCTTGATGGTTTCGTCCATGATCCGCCGTGCATCTTGGCGGTAACCTGATTGACCAGCAGTTTCGCTGATCGCCTCACCAATCCGTGGGCCATCGATTGCAAGATAAATCGAAACCATCAAAACAAGGATCGTATCACCCAAAGTGCCAATCGTAGCACCTGCCACATTCGCCAGCCAGGAACCACTACGACCGAGAATAGTTTGCATGCTATTGGCGATTTCCGCGGCAATTCGCTCAAAATCAATCGCATCCAATATTGCGGCTGGTTCAATAATATAAGGCCCTATTGTCCATTGGACAGACGCCAGCGAATCAATCCGCCGCTGTACTTCATCTACCAGCCGTGGCAGATATTCGGGCAGCGCATCCCATAAGCGCACCGACTGTTGAGCAATGATTATACCAAGAAGGACACTCGCCCCACCGACAACCAGCAGAAAGAGCAAATAGACGATCAGCACGGCTGGCCCACGTTCGATATTTGTCTTGACCTGCAACCAGCGCACCAGCGGATTCACCAGATACGCAATCACCGCAGCCAACACCAACGGACCGATCAGGAATTGAAAGCGCCAGATAGCAATAGCGCTCAATAAAAGAACGGCGCTAGCAACGATAGCTTTGGTGGTCGTGCTCCACGGAGGGGACTCGTTTTGGCTCGCTGCATCCGCAACCAATACATCAGACGCCGGCGCGACCTGACACGGAACACTTGGTACCTCGTCACTCAATCCGCCACTCAATGT
>CAMPHP010000243.1 GCA_946885925.1 uncultured Litorilinea sp. | reverse complement strand
TAATTAGGCTACAAACTACTGCTGCATACCCTTTTGAAAATCGACTTTACGTGTAAGTGGGACTCTTTCAAGGTGTGGGTGGTTCCATTCTCCTATCTGTTTTGCATCCAAGTTTTGGCGCACACGTTTGCCGAGATACACCCAACACGCTCAACTGGCTCGGGCTGATCGTGAATCTTAGCTTATACTAGAAACCATGCGGCTACAATCACCATCTGACCAGGTATTGCACTAGCCATTGTGCCCATCTCGCCCGATCCGTCACACTCAAGCAATTCTCTATAACTGCATACTTGATTAGTAGATGCTTTTCGGCAGTGGCAAAGGTAGTGTAGCATGTATCTATGTTGCCTTGTCTGAAGCATGGATGGCACTCTACCAGAGCCATATTAACGCACGTTGCCACCTTGAATCGCGTGCTCTGTGGCTCGTGCTCTGGCGCTCTTCCGTTGCGGGGAATTCAGTACACATGTCACTCCGTAGGAGTCTCTCTGCCGCCCCTGGGCGCGGAGTGACAGAGCGGAGTATTCCCAAGATGGCAACTTGAACTATATCAATGGACTTCGTACCAGTCAGAGAGTTTAAGAGCAGATTTTGGAGGACGATGTGAAAAAGCAAGAGATCACGTTACTTTGGGAATACAACTACTGGGCAAACCGGCGCTTGTTGGCACGAGCCGATGGCCTGAGTGTGGCGCAATTAACTGACAAGTTGCCTTATATGTGGGATTCGATTTTGAGGACAATGGCCCATGTGTTGGGGGCGGAGTGGGCATGGCGTCAGCGCGTGCAAGAGGGGATTTCCCCTGCTGCCCTGTTGGATCGCGACCAATTCACCACGCTGGAGGTGCTGAATCAGCGTTGGGACGAGGAAGAAACCCTCATGCGCGACTATCTTGCTGGCCTAAGCGACGCGGACTTGGAGCGGGTGGTTACTTACCAGAATACGAAAGGCGATTCCTTCAGCCGCCCCTTGTGGCAACTCCTGACCCATGTGGTCAATCACGGCACCCAACATCGCTCGGAAGTCGCGCTTTATCTAACCAACTTTGATCGGTCTCCTGGTGATATGGATATTACAGTCTTTTTGAGCGAGCAGGGAGTCTAAGGGTTATTGGTGTTATAGTGGTTATTGATTCGGCGTATCATTCCTGAAAGGCTACTTTCATGCCCCCTATCTTACGTGTACGCGCGGATGATACCTTTACCATTGTACAGTTTACCGATACCCATTTTACCAATGGCGCGCCGGAGGATAAACAGACCCTTGCCCTGATGGCTGCGATATTGGAGGCGGAGCAGCCCGATCTAGTCATACTCACGGGTGATGTCATTGATGGAGGGCGCTGTACAGACCCGGCAGCAGCGTGGCAACTCGCTGTATCCCCGATTGTGGCGCGCGGGTTGCCCTGGGCGGCGGTCTATGGTAATCACGATGATGAAGGGCGGCTGGATCGTTTGGCACTGATGGCAGTGCAACAGAGCATCCCTGGCTGTCTATCGCAAGTTGGCCCTAGCCATGTCTCTGGCGTGGGCAATTATGTGCTCAAGGTGCTGGCTGCCCAAGGCGATCGGACGGTCGCTCACCTCTACTGTATTGATTCCAATGCCTACACTGATGCGGACATCGGTGGCTATGGCTGGATTCGCCGCGATCAGATCTCTCGCTATCTGTACACAGCGCATGAATTGGCAGAGGCCAACGGGGGAGTCAAACTGCCCGCACTGGCTTTCTTTCACATTCCTCTGCCTGAGTATGAGGAAGTTTGGGATTTTCACGTCTGCCGCGGGGTGAAGTATGAGCCGATCTGCGCTCCGCGTATTAACACCGGATTCTTTGCCGCACTGTATGAGGCGGGTGATGTGCTGGGAACATTTGTGGGCCATGACCATATCAACGATTTCATGGGCACGCTCCACGGTATCCAACTCTGCTATGGTCGTGCGACGGGCTATAATACCTATGGGCGAGAAGGGATGGCACGCGGGGCGAGGATCATCCGGTTGACCAAGGGGGTGCGCGCTTTTGAAACGTGGCTCCGGCTGGAGGGGGGGCAGGTGGTCACAGAACAGCCGCTGCATGTGCCCGACGGAGTGAAGACGTTGAGTGCAGATTAGGTCAGACCGGGAGCGTCAGCATTCCTCACCAGGACAAGCCTTGCTGGCATTGCTGCCAAACATTGCCGCCAGGCCTGTCCCGACAGAGGAGGGAGATAGTGGCGCTCCGGCCCAGCGCGAGAACCACCCAATATCGCGCGCCAAGAAGCAGTTTGTTTGAGGATTGGCTATACTCGCTGTGATCTGTGTCAGCGTTCTTGCTTCGATGCAGATCACTTTCTTATCTACTTTTTTTACTCGCTCGGCCGTAGCGTATTGTACGGCTTCAGAAAGGGATTGCCATGAGCAACGGTACACAGCCGGTGCGTTTGGTTATGATCGGCTGTGGCGGTATGGCCCGTCACCACGTCCGACGTATTTTGCAACAGCAGGACACCACGCAAATCGTGGCGACATGTGAACCTTCGGGACAGTCATACGAAGATTTTTGTGCGATTTTTGAAGAAGTAGGATTAACGCCACCACCGAATGAACCGAATTTGGAGAAATTGCTCCAAGAGCGATCTGGCGAAATTGATGCGGCCTTTATCATTACTCCTCATGTCCTCCACCATGATCAAGCAGCCGCTTGTTTAGAGGCGGGCGTTGATGTGCTTTTGGAAAAGCCGATGGTGATGACCGCAGCGGAAGCCGAGGATCTAATCTCCCTGCGCGACCGCACGGGTAGACTCTTGGTGGTCTCGTTTAATGGCAGTCTCTCGCCACAGATACGCACTGCGGTTAATATGTTGCGATCGGGCAAGCTGGGGAATATCCTCAATGTCCATGCAGTGGCGTGGCAAAGCTGGAAGCATGGCACAGCGGGGACGTGGCGACAAAACCCCTTGATGTCGGGTGGCGGTTTCCTCTTTGATACGGGCGCGCATATGCTCAACACGGTTTCCGATCTGGTGGGTGAGGAATATGCTGAAGTGACCGCTTGGCTGGACAACCGGGGAACACCCGTGGATATTCTCGGCTCCGTCATGGCACGCACGGTCTCTGGCGCGTTTATTACCCTAAGCGCATGTGGCGATGCCATTAAGTCCTGCAATTCCGATGTGCGTGTCTTTTGCACTGAAGGCATTTTGCGTACCGGAATTTGGGGTGAACGGTTGGAAGTACAGCGCAATGGGCAAGAGCGGTTAATGCCTGTGCGTGTCCCCGCGTCGATGGGACAGTGGGAGCAGTTCTTGAATGTGCGCGCGGGGAAGATGCCAAACCCCTGTCCACCCGAAATCGGCTTGCGTATGGCGCGCTTGTGGGATGCCATCCAGGTCTCTGCATCACAAGGTGGTCAGCCCGTGAAAATCTTGGCAAGCGCGCCAGCCCAGCCCACGAATGGGTATACTCCTGCGCTGGCTGTATAGTCGTCTTTACGCATAACTTCCCCTCAAAGCAAGTGCCAAGGTGTGGATGGCAACATGTCGTCTGCACTTTGGCATGAAAACAAGCGTGAGAAACTAAGCATAAGAAATTCGGCATAAGAAATTCGACATAAGAAAATAGCAATTAAAATAGGGACAAAAAGAGGAGAACCCACAAAGGAGAAAAGCGCGTGCTGCGTTGGCTGAATCGCGCGATGCGAGCCCAGTTTCGGGATACCTATGTTCTCCTGCTAGAGTCACGGGCCTCGCTGCTTGCCTTCTTCCTTGTTTGGTTTGGCAGCGCAACCATCTTGGCTTTCTACCATCACGAGGCAGGCGGCCCAATTGGCTTGCCTTGGGATGAGGCGCTTTGGGTAGCATTTGTCCTGATATTCTTTGGCCCCGGCGATGGCTATCCAGACTCTGGCTTGGTACAGTTTCTCTACTACGTTGTCCCCATCTTAGGGCTGCTGATCATCGTAGATGGCTTGCTGCGCTTTGGCACAGCTTTTTTTGACAAGCAAGTACGCGGGCAGAAATGGCAGGCAGCCGTGGCATCAACCTATGACAAGCATATAATTATCTGTGGGCTGGGCAAGGTCGGCTATCGCACTGCGCTTGAGCTATTAAAATTCAAGCGTGAGATCGTAGGGATCGAGAGCGATACGGATGGGCGTTTCCTAGAGGCACTGCGCGATCGGCAGGTTCCGGTGATCCTGGGGGATGCCAGCCGCACTGAATTTCTCGAACGGGCGGGAGTACGCCGGGCCGATGCAATTATCCCAGCGACAGATAATGAACTAGCGAATTTGGATATTGCCCTGCATGCCCGCGAGTTAAACCCCAAGATCAAGGTCGTGCTGCGTATGTTTGACCCCGACCTGGCGCGGCGCGTGGAGCAGGGCTTTGGCATCCATACCGCCTTTAGCGCCTCCGCACTGGCCGCGCCGGTCTTTGCGACGGCAGCCATGCGCTTTCAAGTCAAACACTCCTTTTATGTGGGTGACACGCTCTTAAATCTGGCCGAGTTTGCGGTTGAGCCGGATTCAGCGATTGAGGGGTGGACTGTGCAGCAGTTAGAGAATGAAAGCGATGCTTCCGTCATCACCCATCACCGCAACGGACGCGTCGATATTCGTCCCACCTCGGACGAGAAACTTTGCGCTGGCGACAAGGTGCTGATGCTCGCCCCAATCGAGACGTTGAGCCGGTTGGGGACACTGAGCAGCAGCCGCTCTAAATAGAGATGTGGTAGAGGGCTTTTGCGAAAAGAAAGCGTGACTACGTAATGGGCCAGTGGTGACAGGGGGCAGGTTTGAATGAGCCGTTAGGGTTTACCTGCGGGCCACGCGCTTTGCATATTTGCTGACCGCCAGATCATAAGCCTCAGCAAGTAATGGCTGCACTGCTTGGAATGTTGCGTCGCTTGGGTTGAGGACACAGACCCAATGCATCCGTCCGTACACGGGATGGGGCAGTAGTTGATCTAGGACGGTAAAGTCATAGCTGGTGTCAATACTACCATCTGCACTGTGGCGGGACGGTGGTGAGCCAAACAAGGAGTGGTAGGTGGCCTTGGTGATGCCGATGTTTAGGCGAAAGACAGACGGGCGATTCAGATCCGAGAAGCGATCATAGTCATCGTCTTTGCTCTTGAGCGTGGCGAAATAGACCTCATCCGGTTGCTCGCGGCCAGGGTTGTAGAAAAAGAAGGTATCGCCCCACGCGTCGACAGGATGGACGCCATCAAACGTATCGGTGATGTAGTGCATGATCGAGGCTTCATCCATAGGTATAGCTCTTTACTCTGTATAGCTCTTGACTAAAGCAAGTCCGATTCGTTTCTCCACAGGTACGTGGTTATTCTATCATCCGTGTCAATACACAATATAGCCGATCCTCAAAAGCTTTCCTGCTAACACTGATACTCTGACCAATTCTCGGAGAACTACAGCCTGTGCAGTGAACTATTTAACTCAAGTTGCCACCTTAGATCGCATTAAGATCGTATTTCGGCGATATTCTGCTGCGGAGAATTCAGTACGCCTGTCACCCGCGCCCCGGCGAGATTAGAAGCCCCAGGGCACGGCATGACAGAACAGCGTGCGCGAGACGCCTCATGGCGAGGCTCTCGCGGTCGAGCTTGCAGTAGGTTTGTGGGCTTCAACTGGCCCCATGTCGATTAAACCGGCATCGTGCGACCCGTCTTCTGCCGTCCATAGTCCGCCCATTGCTTGTTGGGGGCACCCATCATCTTTACGCCTAGCACGTCGATTGAGTAGTCGA
>CAMPHP010000242.1 GCA_946885925.1 uncultured Litorilinea sp. | reverse complement strand
GCACTGGTGCTCGATCCGGATCTAGCGCAGGTCTACTTTCTTCGTGGCAGCATTGCTGAAACCCAGGGGGATTTACCTGCGGCAATTGAGAATTTCGAGAAGACCTTTGCGCTAGCCCAAGAAACGAGTCCGCAACTAGCCGTCATTGCTCGTGTGCGTATGGGGCAACTAATGCAGAACCCTAACTCGTTCGCCTCGCCCGCGGCCACACCTACACCAATGCCCTAAATGCAGCGGCAGAGTTCCACACGCCAGCGCGCTGCCCACCCGTTGGCATTACTTCTCTATGTGCTGGGCAGTTTGCTTGCCACCTGGCCCCTGGCAAGCCGCTTCGCCACCCATGTCACTGGCGATGGTATTGACGATCCTGCGCTGGCTTGGAATCTTTGGTGGGTGAAGTTTCAGCTCATTGACCAACTCCAGCCCGACATCTTTCATGTCGGCTGGATGTTCCACCCAGTGCAGATTAACCTTGGCTTCTATACACTGACCCCGCTCAACGCGTTGATCAGCATTCCGCTCCAAACGGGCATCTCGCAGGTTGTCGCCAACAACCTGCTCTTGCTCATTTCATTTGTGCTGGGCGGCTATGGGGTTTATCTACTCACCCAATCTGTCTGGGCGCAACCACTAAGCCGTCTAGATGCGCGGCTTGCCTGGGCCATTAGCTGGCTGGCCGGAGCCTTCTATGCCTTTGCAGGAGCAAAACTATTCTATGCTAGCCTGGGCCAGTTTAACATTGCCTCAAGTTACTGGCTGCCTTTTTGCGCGCTTTACGTCTGGCGCACGCGCCAATCGCCAACACGACAGGCAGCATGGCGCAATGGCATGCTGGCAGGCTTGTTCCTTGTCTTTCAAGCCTGGGCCGAACTTACCTATGCGACCTTTCTGCTCCTCTTCTTCGCTCTTGCCTATCTCTGGTTCTGTTTGACCTGGCTTGCCTCTACGCCGCGCCAGCATGTACGCTGGCGGAACGTCACCTTGGGCATGGTTGGCGCGGCGCTTGTCTTTGGCACAGGCATTTCGCCTTTTCTCGCTGCGCTGCTGCCCGACATGCGGATTGAAGGTGACTTTTTTGCCAGCGGGGGTGGCTTTGCTGACATTTTTAGCGCCGACCTCATGGGCTACTTGGTTCCTACCCGCCTGCATCCCTGGCTGGGCGAATGGATTGCCACCCTGCCCTTTCCAAACGACAAAGGCCAGCACATCTATCTAGGCTACACGCTCACGCTCTTGCTTGTGACAGGTGTGCTTGCAGGGATGCGTCGTCAAGGCCTGCGCAGCACAACACTTTTTTGGCTAGTGGCGGCGGGCTTCTTTTGGCTGCTGACCCTTGGCCCAATCTTGCGCTGGGCAGGCCAACCCCTCCCGATCCCTGGTCTCTTTGATTTGGTCAACCAGTTGCCCTTCTTCAATGGCAACCGCTACCCTTCTCGTTACAGCGTTATGCTGCTGCTTTGCGTGGCAATTCTGACAGCCAACGGGCTAATCTGGCTGACCACGCAACCCTGGATCAAGCAGTCCCGTCGTGTGCCGCTCTTGCTTACCCTGGTAGCGCTGCTCTTTGCGCTTGAACATGCCTCGACGCCGCTGCCGCTCAATAGCTTCCGCATCCCGCCCCTTTATCAACGTCTCGCCGCCGAGCCAGGTGATTTTGCCCTGCTGGAGCTACCCACAGGATGGCGCAATGGGGCGCGCGTGCTGGGCAAGTCCGACGTGCTGATTATGATGCAGCAGTGGTATCAGACCACACATACCAAACGGCGTTTGGGAGGCAACACCAGCCGCAACCCGGCTTACAAGTTCCAATACTTCTCTGAAACGCCTCTATTAGCCGACCTGATTGCATTGATGAATGCCGACCGCCCGCATCTCGCGCCGGTAATGGATGCCGAGTACCCTGCGATTGCAGCCCGCGCACGCGACTCTGCCGGAGATCTCTTTACCTTGCTGGGCGTGCGCTTTGTAACGCTGCATGTCGAGCGTTCCCCTGCCTTGCTTGTAAAACTAGTGGAGGAAGCCTTACCCCTTACCCTCGTTGAAGAGTGGAATGGGCCAGATTGGACAGGCGAACCGAGCACAATTCGCCTCTATTCGGTGAATCCATCGCCCGCACCTGTTTCACAGGACATCAACTTTGCCGCGCCCGATGCCCAAATGTACTTGGCGGAAGGTTGGTCGCCCGTAGGCAGCGACACGCTAGGACGTTTTGCGCTCCGTCCCAGCGTAGATCTATTGTTACCTATCCAACCTAATGGCGCGCAAGCTGTGCTCACCTATGCCCAGCCAAGCACGGTAACATATCACTACGGAGGCCAGAGTTTGGGCCAACAGAGTGGAACTGTCCACACACTGAACTTACCTCCAGGCATAAATCTAGCGTCGCCTACCCATCTCACGCTGCGTTTTGATAATGCGCCGGCGAGCCTTGCGGATCTCGTTTCTGCATCCACTCCGATCGGCAGCACAGGCTTCAATCTAGCCCCTGGTGTTGCGATTCTCGCCCAGAGCGCAGGTGAAGAAGTAGGAGACTTTGCCCATATTTGGATCAATGGTGTCGATTATGCTTACAATGAGTTGGGCTATAATCTCGTTGCGATGACGCCTACAGGCGAGGTATTGGATCGGGCAGTCTTTGATACCATGACAACTGGAAAATCTGCACAGATGGCGGCATGGCTAGATGGCTGGGGTACAGGAACGTTGATTGTCGGTGCGGTGGCAGACAGTGTCGAGGGTATTGAAAATGACCTTACGCTGGATGAGAGCGCTATTCTTGCGCTGCAACGGCTCGGTGTGGCAGGTGATCTGCGTAGTAAGCACCGCTGGAGCCATACCTTTGTGGGGGTGGTTGGCGCGCCGCAGGGTAGTGTGGTGGAAGATATTCAGGCGATCCGCCCTGCCGCGCTTTGGCTTGGAGCACCCCTGCCTGCGCCCAACGGCTATGGCCCGCTCCACAGCCTCACGCTCACACCCATTCCCTAGTCAGACTTGCGGCATGACAACTGCGAAGCATGGCGCATGATATGGTTGACACAATCTATTCCTTGAAGCAAATTCAGAATGTAGTCAAGTAATGTCCCACCAGTGCTCCCGTTCACCACAAAGCAGTCTACTCGCTAGCCATCTTCAGCGTTGCTGCCAGAAATGGCGAACATCCGTACGCCAAGGCAGTAACTTGCATCTAGTTAACGCCGTATTCTGTCCGGACGTAGACCACAAACTTGACAATGTAGTAAGTTTAGCCAATTTTAGTAGGCAACTACGTCAAAAAGCCATATCTAGTAGACAGGTTCCACTGTATTATTAATGGTGTGTTATTAATTAGCTGAGACTATAGAAAGCGGAGAATCGCTCTCGTCACAATCACTCGTCACAATTACTCTTTGCAGACCATGATTTTCTGTTGTTTGTGCAAGTAAACGGCGTTTTAGGGGATATACATCAACTGTTGTGGGAAACAGCTCAACAATTCTATACCCAGGGCTTTTAAAACTGAGCCTCGCTCCTAACAACATAGCATGTTGCGGACATGGATACATAGACACGAGCCAATGCGGTGGTTCCGTCAACAAATATGCGCGAACTTACCTCCAAAAAATTCCAGCAAGCATCTCCTGCCTCACAGTTGAGAAGAGACTAGGCCGGTAATTGAATGCGCAAAACCTCCAGTATGTCAACGACCCACATGCTAATGTGACGTCCGACGATTTGCCGCGGATCGTAGTACGAGCAGAGTGATGCGCGTCTGGAACAAGCGTGATGAGATCGTAAAAGCTCTACGAGTAAAAGCTCTACGAGAGTGGAAGCTAAGATACCTGAATCAGTGCCTAAGACAGTGAGACTATATGACCTTTGAAGCCATTCTGGCGTCTTGTATTGAAGCGCTTGAACATAATAAAAGCATTGAGTCCTGTCTCGCTACCTATCCAGAATATGCAGACAGGCTTGAACCGTTGCTGCGCATTGTGGCGCATGTGCATGGCCTACCACGGTCAAAGACGACTCGTGCCACGCGTATGGGCGGACAAGAATTCATTGCTATTCTGGCGTCTTGCATTGAAGCCATTGAACGTGACAAAAGCGTTGAATTTTGTTTAGATACCTATCCGCAATATGCGGACAGGCTTGAGCCGTTGCTGCGTATTGTGGCACACCGGCATAACCAGTTGCGGCCCCAGATGCATCCTGTCCTGTTCAGCAACAGCGACGACTTCGCCGATATTTTGGCGTCTGCCATTGAGACATTGGAACAGGGGCAAAATATCGAGACCTGTCTGACTGCTTATCCGGAGTATGCGGACAGGCTCCAGCCGTTGCTACAGATTGTGGCGCAATTACACAGCTTGCCACAAGTCCAGATGTCTGATGCTGCATACAACTCCGGACGCCAACTTGTGGCGGAAGCGACTCTCAAGCAGCGAGCCCGGATGGTGCCGGTTGCACCACCCCTTCCGGCAGTCCAAAACGGTCGTCCCAAATTCTTCCCCTTGCCAACCAAAAGCTCCAGCACCACGCCTGCATCCCAGTCAGCACGGCGGTTCAACTGGCCTAGGATGTCAATCTTGGCTACAGCGGCCTCCTTTATTTTGGTTGCTTCTCTCGTGCTGCAAACTGCGGCCCACAGCCTACCGGGTGACGTGCTCTACCCCGTCAAGCGCGGCACTGAAGAATTGCAGGGTGTTCTAATCATCGATTCCGACGAACGCGTTGCCTGGCATATGGAAAAGGTTGACCGGCGGGTGCAGGAATCGATTAGTTTAGAAGCTACAGGTCGTACACCCGATCCTGAGCTTGTCGAGGAAGTAAAAGTAGAGACAGAGGAGGCATTGGCTGCTGCGGAAGAATTGCCGCCAGCCGAACGCGGGCCTGTATTGGAAGAATTATCCGAGCAGTTACAAGCCCACCAAGAAGTTGCTGGTGACAGCAGCCCCGTTGCTGCTGCGTTGGAGGAGCCATTAGCCGCAGTGGAGTCGGCGCGCGTCGAGCAGCAGACACAGGTTGCGATGGTGCCTGCCTCAACCTCGACGCCTTCGGAGATACCTGCTCAAACGGAGAGGGAGATCGCGATTCCCGACCAACAGGGGGGACAGCCGCCCAACACTCCTGCCGACCCGATCCTGCCATCACCAAGTGCTACGCAGCGCGCAGAACAAGTCCCAGACAGTCCTGTTATCGCTCGTAATGCTGCGAGCGCGCCGGAATTCCAGCCGACAGCGACTTCAACGCAACAGGCTTCCAACGTCATCAACGCGTCTGCGACGCTGGCAGCAAAGGTGACACCGCCAAGTCCAACACCTGCTAGTACGAAAACAGTCACAGCCTTGGCTACCGTCGCGCCTACGCGCACATCGACACGCACTCCTACGGCTACGCCGACAAATACGATGACACCGACAGTCACATCGACACAGGTGGCTACGTCTGTGCCGGTCTTACTGCCTACGGTCACGCATACGCCGCTGCCGACAACCACACCGATGGCTACTATAACAGCCGTTCCCACGCGAGTGCCGGTTAACACGCCGCTGCCAACAGAGCTACCAACCCTAGCACCAACAGCGACGCCGTTGCCGACTGCAACACCGCTGCCAACAGCTACATCAACCTTGATGCCGACAGAGCTGCCAGCGACGCCGCTGCCAACAGCGACACCAACCCTTGCGCCAACGGAGACACCGCTGCCGACTGCAACGACGACCCTTGTGCCAACGGAGACACCACTGCAGCCAGCGACGCCGACGCTTGCGCCGACAGAC
>CAMPHP010000241.1 GCA_946885925.1 uncultured Litorilinea sp. | reverse complement strand
TACCCCCTCTGTCCGTTTATGCAAAGTGGAGAATGCAAAGTGGGCGCGAGCATCCTGGCCCAATAGGGTAGAGCGTCTTGATGTGCCAGCCAATCAAAGGCCGATCAAAGTTGTGAGACAAAAGTCGCAGCATTGCCATGCCTGGGCGGGTATGCTGGGGACAGGGAAAAACATTGAGTGTTAGAGAGTGGGGAGAACGATGCAACGTATGGAATTACTTGAAGAACAACGTGCTAAGTCTGGCATGGAGAATGGTAGCCAAGCCGTCGTGTTGCCTCGCCAGCCTGCTAGCCCGGTGGCGCAGGTTGCGCGCCAGTCCACGTTCCGCTACAGCGCCATTCTGCTGATGGTGGCTGCGACTCTACTCGTGGCTTCAATTTTTCTACCCTATTGGCGGATGCGCCTCAATGCGCCCCAATATCCGAAAGGTCTCTATGTCACCGTCTATGTCAACCATATGACAGGCGACATCCGAGAGATTGACGGCTTGAATCACTATATAGGCATGGCTCCGCTGGAAAGCGCGGCGCAAATTGAGCGCAGCTTGGCCCCGATTGCCCTGACTGCCATTGTATTGATGATTATCAGTTTGGCCTTTATTCACAGCAAATGGGCAATCCTGCTTGCCCTTCCGGCCATTAGCTTTCCATTCGTCTTTCTTGCCGATATGTGGGTGTGGCTTTGGTATTACGGCAACCATCTTGATCCCACTGCTGCACTCTCCTCTGCGATCAAGCCTTTTACACCGAACATTTTGGGTACTGGGCATGTTGGGCAATTTAGCACCACCGCGTGGTTGCTGCCGGGCTGGTATTTGGCGCTGCTCGCCGCCGTGCTGACATGCGTGGCGCTGTATCTACGGCGACAAGCGCAGATGGCAGTACAAGCTGTCGAATTGCCGAATCAATAGGGGGCATTGAACGACCCGTTTCGGCTAGGGAACCCTTTATCCTGAGATACTTTGAACCAGAGATATTTTGAGCAGCAAGGATACCCCAAGATGCGCCTGATCATCCGCTTACTTCTGTTTATCTGTCTGATTGGAGTACCTAGCCTTGCCAGGGGAGCACCAGCGGGTGAAATCTTTGATCTGCAAGCGGCCATTGATGCTGCCGAGGCCGGTAGTGTGCTAACCATTCCTCCAGGTCGCTACGTGGGTGCACTCGTTGTAGAAAAGCCGCTGCATCTATTGGGGGAGACGGGGGCGAACGGAGAGCGCACCGTGATTGATGGCGATGGCAGAGGTTCGGTGTTGGTAATCCGTGCATCGGGTGCGACGGTAGAAAATGTTGTTGTTCGCAATAGTGGCAATGCAATTGACAAGGAAGATGCTGGCATCGTTGTCGAACAGGCCGAGGATGTGCAACTGATCGGGAACCGGCTGGAAGAAGTGTTATATGGCATCAAGGGGGTACAGGCAAAGCGGCTGGTGCTACGCAACAATCATATTGTGGGCAGGTCGCTAGATGTAGCCCGGCGCGGCGATGGCATCCGGCTGTGGCAGAGCGAGAACTGCCTGGTCGAAGGCAATACGGTTGAACAGACGCGCGATGTCCTCTTTTGGTTTAGTGACAATACTGTAGTGCGCGATAACAATTTCCGCTTTAACCGCTATGGCATCCATATGATGTACACCGATGGCATGACGATAGCGGGAAATTCGCTCGACCACAATTCAGTAGGGGCCTACCTTATGTACAGTGTGGATGTGTTGATTGCAGAGAACACCTTGCGCGCAAACCGCGGCCCTAGTGGCTATGGGGTAGCGCTCAAGGATATGGATGCAGTCACGATCCGCGAAAACTACTTCCTGGATAATCGTGTGGGTCTCTTTTTTGATAACTCCCCAGCGCGTGTGGAAATTGAACAGGTCACCGAACGTAATGTCTTGGCCTATAACGACGTGGGCGTCTTGATGATGCCCGCAGTCCAACGCAATGTGCTGCGACAGAACACCTTTTTGGATAACCTGGAGCAAGTGGGGGTGAAAGGTGGCGGCAGCCAGAGTGGTGACCAACTAGGCGGCAATCAGTGGGATAGCAATTATTGGAGCAACTATGTTGGCTACGACAGCACTGGCGCAGGCGAGTCAAACGCTGTGGCAGATGGCATTGGCGATCTCCCTTACCGGGCGGAGAGCCTCTTTGAAAATCTAGCGGATCGCCACCCAAATCTCAGACTTTTTCACTTTAGCCCGGTGGAGGCCGCCATTGATCTTGCGGCCCAGGCGTTCCCTGTGATCAAACCTAAGCCCAAACTGACGGACGCTACTCCTCTCATGACCCCACTGTTGCCGGTGGCAGCGGCCCAGGTTCCGGCAGCAGATAGCGCGATTGGATGGCTTGCCGCGAGCCTATTGTTGTCCGTGGCCGGCTTGTTTTGGAGCCAAATCCGGTCTGCATGGGCGCGTTTGCAGCCACAGGTGCAAAGCCAGCAGCAAATGGGCGTCCAGCCTGCCATGTCCCAGCAGTTCCAACGTACAGACTTGAGTACTAACTTTGAGGAACGGAATATGATTTCGGTCAACAATCTCAGCAAGCACTATCCCCAATCCGGGCGACCGTGGTGGAGTGATGCCACCGTGACCGCGGTAGATGGGCTCTCCTTTGAACTGGCGCGTGGGCAGGCCCTGGCACTCTGGGGCTCCAATGGCGCGGGGAAGACTACGGTGTTGAAGTGCCTGTTGGGATTGCTCGACTGTGAAGGTGAATTGTTCCTTGATGGACGTGATCTGCGCCGCGATGGTCGCCGGGCGCGCAGTTTGCTGGGCTATGTCCCCCAGGAATTGGCCTTCCATGCTGATCTGAGTGTGCTGGAAAGCTGCCGTTTTTACGCTCACCTTAAGGACGTGCCCTTAACACGCATCCCGGTGGTGCTGGAACAGGTGGGGTTGGCGGCACAGACGCAGAAACGTGTAGGGGCGCTATCGGGTGGAATGAAACAACGGTTGGCGCTAGCCCTGGCCCTCTTGTCCGATCCGCCTGTACTGCTGCTGGATGAGCCGACGAGTAATCTGGATGCGGCAACGCGTGCTGAGTTTATCGAGTTGCTGATGACGCTGCGCCAAGCCGGTAAGGCGCTACTCTTTACGAGCCACCATTTGGCAGAAGTGGAACAGTTGGCTGACCAGGTATTGATTCTACAAGATGGGCGCTTGGTGGCTCAAGGCACTCCACTGGAACTCATGGCACAACTCATGCCACAACGCCAGCATCCTGTACGCCACATTAAGGTGATCGTTGCCGCAGGACAGCAGCCGATTGCCCACCAAGTGCTGGCTGCGGCGGGCTATTCCGTAGCCCCCAATGGCCGGGGCATGTGGGTCACCGTAGCGCCAGAGCGTAAGGCCGAGCCACTTGCTTTGCTTCATACCGCATCGGTTGAGGTCATTGATGTAGAGATGTAGGTGGCTCGCTACGAGTTCGCTACAAGTAATAATCTGTTCCACAGGACTCAACAAGGAATCTATGATGGCTAAGACAATTGCTACACTTGCCAATTATGAACTGCGAGCCTCACTACGCAACCGCTGGTTTCTGCTCTATGCCCTGGTTTTTGCCCTCTTGTCCGTTGCATTAAGCAGCCTTTCTTTAAGTGGTGCGGGCATGTTTGGTTTTGCCGGATTTGGCCGTACCGCTGCCAGCCTGATCAATCTTGTGCTGCTGGTGGTTCCGCTCATGGGGCTGACTGTGGGCGCACAGAGTCTTGCGGGCGAACGGGAGCAAGGCACGTTGAGCTACTTGCTCGCTCAACCAGTGGGGCGGGCGGAAGTATTGATTGGGAAGTTGTTGGGATTGAGTGGGGCACTGTTGGCCGCGCTGATGTTGGGCTTTGGACTGGCAGCGACGCTGCTCGCCTGGCAGAGTGGCGCGGTAGAGGCAGGTCGCTACAGCTTGTTGGTGGGCTTCTCTCTCTTGCTTGCGCTCGTAAGCCTCAGCTTGGGAATTGCCATTTCGGCCTGGAGCCGCAGCAGTGCGCTAGCGGCGGGGCTGGCTTTGCTGGTTTGGCTGCTCCTGGTCTTTCTCGGTGATCTGGGGTTGATGGGTACTGCGGTGGTGATGAAGCTTGATATTGGCACCCTCTTTGGGCTGACCTTGATCAACCCCTTACAGGTCTTCAAAATCGCCACGGTCTATGGGTTACGCGCAACGCTGGAAGTGCTGGGGCCTGCTGGGGTCTATGCCACGCGCACCTATGGCGCGCAGTTGTTGCCGCTGTTGGTCAGCGTACTCGTGGTGTGGGTGGTCGTGCCCATGTTGGTTGCCTATGCACGCTTCCGGCTGGAGAGTGACCTTTAGTGGCAAAAGGCTGTGCCACAGGCTTTGGGGCCACATATTTGGACCGCATATTTGCAGAGGAAAGAGTCTATGAAGTGGTATGCACTTGGTTTCATGTTGCTGACGATGCTGTTGGTTGTGGCTTGTGGCGCACCTGCGATTACGCCACAAACACCCCCGGAAATCGTCTATGGCGAGGATGTATGCGACCACTGCGGGATGATCATCAACGATGAGCGCTTTGCGGCAGGGGTTGTGATCCAAACGCAGCCTGATCAATATGAACACCGGATTTTTGATGATATTGGGGATATGTTTGCTTATGCCCAAGCAGCCAACACCCATGACGGAGATGAGCCTATCCAGATTGTTTCCTATTTTGTCCACAACTATCAAAGCGAAGCGTGGCTAGACGCGAACCAGGCCCATTTTGTGAAGGCAGATGCATCATCCACGCCTATGGGATCGGGGTTAGCGGCTTTTGCAAACCAAGAAGAAGCCGAAGCCCAGGCTTTAGCCTGGCAGGGTACGGTGCTTGATTTTGAGACAGCCCTCCACCAAATAGCCCTGGAACACAGTCATGCTCAGCATTAGGCACGCCCAGCATTAGGCAAGGTACATGACTTGCTTTTAACCATAACACTTAACCATAACTTAGTAGAGAAGGACTATGTAGAAAATGAATGTGCGTAAATCAATGGTGTTCGTAACCATTCTGGCTATCTTCGTTCTGCTCATTGCTGGATGTGGTGGCAAGAAGACCTCTGCAAATTCAGCCCCGGCCAGCGAGCCAGCTGCCGCAGCAGCGAATGAAGCAGTCAGTGAGGTGCAAGGCGATGCAACAAAGGGACAACAGGCTTTCCAAAGTTGTGTCGCTTGTCATGGCCCTGAGGCCCAAGGTGTTCAAGGCTTGGGTAAGAGCCTGCACCCTTCGGAGAGCGAGTTCGTTCGCTCCCAGAGCGATGATGAGCTAGTCCAGTTTATCAAGACAGGACGCCAGCCTGATGATCCGGCAAATACGACAGGAGTCGCCATGCCGCCCAAAGGTGGCAATCCTGCCATTAGTGACGCTGAGCTATATAATATTGTCGCCTGGCTCCGCACCCTTGAATAAGAATCTCGGGTAAGAATCTCGTCAAAGAAATAGAGTAGGACAAGTCAGGGGCGGCACAGGGTTTAGCTGTGACTCGCCCCTGATTTGCAGGATAGCGGTAGTGTAGAGAGTGAGAACTGTTTGATCATGCGAAGATTCATGCAACTTGCGTTGGTGGCACTCCTAGTGGCAGCAGCAACCGGAGCGCTGCTCCGCTTTGGGCTATTTCTGGGGATGCCCGCGTGGGCGCAGAACTTTAATGCTGTGCGCCATGCCCACAGCCATCTGATGTACTTTGGCTGGGCCACGCTGGCGATCATGGCGATGATCTGGCGGTTGTTGCCTCGCTGGACTCATGCACCGCTGCCGAGCCGTGTGGGCTGGCAGATGGGCGCCACAGAGTTTACGTCACTACTGAGCTATC
>CAMPHP010000240.1 GCA_946885925.1 uncultured Litorilinea sp. | reverse complement strand
ATCGTATAATCTCTGATCGTATAATCTCTATTTTGCACCCTCGATTGAGGAGAGATCGATAGAGGGATACCGATCGATGGGTATGGTGTGGGCAAGTTCGTGGGAATAGGCATGAGATGAGTACAGACCAGACAGAACCAGTGGATACGCCCTGGCAGCAGGTTGTCGATGATCTGCGAAGGCAGCTCGCTGAAGCAGAGGAAATCCTACAGGCGATTGTCCATCACAAAGTCGATGCCTTTATTATTAACGGCCCCGAAGAGGAGCAGGTCTATACACTGCGGGGTGCCGATCATGCCTACCAAGTCATTCTAGAGGCAATCAATGAAGGGGCAGCTACGCTTGGAGTGGATGGTACCATCTATTACTGTAATCCCGCTTTTGCAGCGCTACTGCAAGAGCCGTTGGAGAAATTGATAGGCACGACACTTGATCGCTATATCAGCGCCGAAAGCTTCCCTCTTTATTCCTCACTGATTGAACAGGGAATTGCAGAACGCAGCAAGGGTGAGGTTTTGTTGCGGACTGCCAATGGCAGCACTACACCGGTATTGCTTTCGTGCAGCTCCCTCCAACTGGACGAAGTACCAGGTATTTGTCTGGTGGCTACAGATTTGACCGAGCAGAAGCGTCAGGCAGAGTTGATTGCGGCAGAGCAATTAACCTACTCGATCCTCGAACAGGCGAGTGCAGCGATGGTGGTCTGTGATGCAGACGGACAGATTATCCGTGCCAATCGTCAAGCCCATCAGTTGTGCAGGCGGAATCCAATTCTGCGCCAATTCGATGAAATTTTTCAACTACGTGGACATGTTAATGGCGAAGCCATCGCTGTCGGCGGTACAAATTCACCTTCTGACCTTGCACAGGTCAACGACTTGTACACTCCGATCTCCTTTGCAGCCGACATGAGCAATCAGGTAGTTCAGAATAAGGAAGTTGTTTTTATCCAGTCAGATGGCAAATTCAGCTATCTTCTAGTCAACTGCGCGCCTCTGGCAAGTGCCGGTAAGCAACCGCTGGGTAGTGTGGTTACACTGGTTGATATTACCGTGCATAAGGAGATGGAAGCTACGTTAAGACAGGCGCGCGATGAGTTGGAGCAGCGAGTCATTGAACGTACACACGAACTGATCGAGAGCAACCTGCGCCTGCAACAAGAGATTGAAGAGAGAAAACATGCCGAGACCGCGTTGGCCGAAGTACGCCGCCGCTTGAGCCAAAGTCAAGAAACAGAACGTTTGTTGCTGGCGCGCGAACTCCACGATGGTCCCTTGCAAGAGGTGATTGGCATGGCTTTTGATTTGCTCCTTCTAACGCAGACGCTACAGGAGGAGGAGCAAGTTGCGAAGGTAACGGAAATCAGCAACGCTGTGCAGAAGGCCGCTCGCCATCTGCGCTTAGTAGCGCAAACGCTGCGCCCGCCTGTCTTGGCCCATCTTGGACTTGCTGCGGCACTGCGTGCGCATCTTAAACAGATCCAAGATGCTAGAGATACGCCCGTTCTTAGCTTGGAAACCTCGGAGGAAAAGTGGCCTGTGTCAGAAGAAGTAGCGCTGGCACTTTTGCGGATCGGGCAACAATCCTTGCAAAATGCCCTGCAACATGCCCAGGCCGAGCAAATTCAAGTCCGTCTGCACTATGATGATGCGTGGTTGCAACTTGAGATCAAAGACGATGGTCAAGGCTTTGTCGTGCCAACGCATCAGGTGGAACTCGCGCGAGAAGGGCATTTAGGCATTGTAGGGATGGCTGAACGCGCCGAGGCAATCGGGGGCAAATTCGAGGTATTCTCGCAGCCAGGTCAGGGGACTTGTATACGTGTGACTGTGCCCAAAGCAGTCTAAACCCAAAGTGATCTAAGAGGAAAGACTCTGTTGTGATTCGAAGTGAACATACGATGAGCAGCCCAACTAGAGGCCTGCCCAAAACGCCTTCAGGGATCGCAGGTCTAGACGAAATTACTGGCGGCGGTCTGCCCGCTGGTCGTCCAACCATTATTACAGGCACCGCCGGATGTGGAAAAACCTTGTTTGGTATCGAATTTTTGGTGCGCGGGGCTACTGAGTGTGGGGAACCTGGCGTCTTTATGGCTTTTGAAGAGACTGCCGAAGAACTGACCGCCAATGTTCGTTCACTTGGATTTGATCTCGATGAACTTGTGGCCCAGGATCAACTTGTACTCGATCACGTCCACATTGAACGAAATGAAATTGAAGAGAATGGTGAATACGATCTAGAGGGGCTTTTTATCCGGCTCGGTTTTGCCATTGATTCAATTGGGGCGAAGCGTGTTGTGCTCGACACAATTGAGACGCTCTTTAGCAGTTTGCCTAACCCTGCAATTTTGCGCGCCGAGCTACGCCGTCTCTTTCGCTGGCTCAAAGAGAAAGGTGTTACGGCGATTATCACGGCAGAGCGTGGCGAAGGGATGCTCACTCGCCACGGTCTAGAAGAGTACGTATCCGATTGTGTGATTTTGTTGGATCATCGTACAATTGATCAGATCACAACGCGGCGACTACGCATTGTGAAGTACCGAGGCTCAAGTCACGGCACGAACGAGTATCCTTTTCTGATCGATGAAGATGGAATCTCTATCCTGCCGATTACCTCGCTCAGTCTCAACCACACGGTAAGTACAGAGCGTATTTCAACTGGCATTGAGCGGCTTGACACAATGCTCTCCGGCAAGGGCTATTACCGAGGGAGCAGCATTCTGGTCACTGGCACAGCAGGTGCGGGCAAATCAAGCCTCGCTGCACATCTGGCAGATGCCACCGCGAGGCAGGGAGAGCGTTGCCTCTATTTTGCCTTTGAGGAATCTGAACAGCAGATCATCCGTAACATGCGTTCGATTGGGCTAGACCTCGAACCGTGGGTGCAACAGGGATTGCTGCGTTTCCACGCTGCGCGACCGACAATGCAAGGTCTGGAGATGCACCTCGTGATGATGTACAAACTCATCCAGGAGTTCCAGCCCCAGGTGGTAGTGATTGATCCGGTTACCAATTTTGTAGCGGTTGCCGATGTGTCTGAGGCCAAAGTGGCTTTGATGCGATTGATCGATCACCTGAAAACCAAGCAGATTACCGCCTTTCTCACCAGCCTAACTTCTGACGCCAACGGGCTGGAAGAAAGTGAAGTAGGCATTTCTTCGATTATAGATACCTGGATTTTGGTCAAGATGATCGAAATCAATTGGGAACGCAATCGAGGACTTTATATACTCAAGTCTCGTGGTATGGCACACTCGAACCAGATCCGTGAGTTCCAGTTAACAGATCAGGGGATTCAACTCCTTGATGTCTATCAAGGGACGGAAGGCGTGCTGTCCGGCACAGCCCGCCTGGCACAAGAGGCGAAGGACCGCGCAGAAATACTCGAACGCCAGCAAGCGCTAGAACGCAAACAGCGCGAGCTAGAACGTAAGCGGGACGCAGTGGAGGCGCAAATTAGCCTACTACGTGCGCAATTTGCAGCGGAAGAAGACGAGGTGATGAAAATCATTTCCCAGATGGAGAAGGCTGAAGCAGCATACACGGATGACCGCAGGCTGATGAAACAGCAGCGCGACGGTGACGAGGACGCCCATGTCTCACAGAAGAGTTCCGCCCCTCTTTTAGGAGGAGAGCATGACAGTTCAAATGGATAAAACGGATAAGCAGGTGTGGCAGCTTCGCTTGTATGTAGCCGGTCAGACACCTAAATGCCTAACTGCACTTGCCAACTTAAAGCAAATTTGCGAAGAGCACTTACCTGGGCAATACGAATTAGAGATTATCGATCTGCTTGAGAATCCGCGTCTGGCACGCGAGGATCAAATTTTGGCAATTCCAACGCTTGTTCGTAAATTGCCAACACCGCTGCGCAAGATCATTGGCGATCTATCCAACCGTGAACGCGTTTTAGTCGGGCTCGATGTCCGCCTTATTTCTTAAGCACGCGCCAGCCTATACTATGCGCAGAGAGAGCCTACCATGTCAGTACCAACTGGTGCCTCAATGGAGTCAGAACCGAATGAAGAGGGCAATGATGAGATCTATCATCTGCGCCTGTATATAACAGGTGTGTCCCACCATTCGGTACAGGCGCTTGCCAACTTAAAGCAAGTTTGTGAGCAATATCTCGCTAATCGCTATGAGCTTGAAGTGGTTGATCTTTACCGGCAACCAGAACGTGCTAGCCGGGACAACCTTGTCGTCGCGCCCATGCTCGTCAAGAGTTTTCCCCTGCCCGTACGCAAACTTGTTGGCAATCTTGCCAATACACAAGAGCTCCTGCGCCGGCTCGACATTACCGATGGAGCCGTACGGATCTCTCCATAAACCCTCTCGTAGTAAACGAAGTACTCTCCTCAGCTTCTATATAAGCTTCTATAGGAGCTTATATAGGCCTCGGCTTATGCAGGCGTTGTCATCAATTGGGCGCGCTGGATGGCTGTGGCAAAGCCCGGAAGCGAACGCGCGATCATATCATCATTCGCTGTGAGTGACAGCCGAAAATAACCTGGCATCTCCGCCACCGTTCCGGGTAAGACAAGAATGTTATATTCTGCCAATAGAGCGGCAAACTCCTCATCCTGGGGCAAGGGTGATTTCACCAGTAGATAGAAAGTCCCTTCAGGGGTATGTACGCGATAGCCCATCTCGCGCAGCGAATGGAGCAACAGATCGCGCTTGTACTGGAGACGCGCTATGTCAATCGAGAGTTTGTCCAGATCATCTATGGCATGTTGCAGGATTGCATTAGGAAAGGCATAGCCCGTGACAAACTGCATGATAAACAGAGCGGGGCGCAGCGAGTCTCGTTCTGGCATTTCCGGTGGCAAGGCAATATAGCCCAACCGTTCGCCGGGGGTCAGCAAGGTTTTGCCATAGGTGTAGATCAAAAACGAGTGCGGATAGAAAGCTGTTGGGCTTGGATAGGACTTGCCATCGTAAATGATACGACAGTAGGCTTCATCGGAGAGCAAGTAGATGGCCCTGCCCTGCTTGCGACTCGCCTCAGTCAAGAGAGTGGCAAGGGCCGTCAATGTCTCCGGAGGATAGATCTTCCCGGTGGGATTATGGGGCGAATTGATGATAATGGCTCTTGTTTGCGGCGTAATGGCAGATTCGATGGCGGCAATGTCCAAGTCAAAGCTCTGTGCATCAATTCCCACGCGGACAGCCCTGCCTCCTGCCGCCACAATCAATGCCTCATAGAAGAACCAGGGTGGCGAAATAAAGATTACCTCGTCTCCAGGGCTTACGACGGTGTTTAGCACGACTGCTAGCCCAGCAAAGGCACCATTTGTGAGGAATATATCTTCTGTCTCAAATGGAATTCCCCGCTGCTCACGCAGTGAGGCGGCAATGACAGCTTGTGCGTTGGCCTCGCTATTTTTGTAGGCATGCCAATCCTTATTTTGGGGGATACTCCACCGCTGCAGAGCCGTGGTGAATCCGGAAAGCGGCATCTCGTGTGGATTGCCAAAGACAAAATCGCAGACAGAGGGATCGCCAGAAAGTCGTGCCCAGAGTGAGCCGGTGACAAAACGGAAAACGTGTGTGGTAGCTTCTAAAACTTGCTGGCTGCGTGTGGATATAGGCTGCAACATGATTCCTCCCTAGAAATCGACATGGCTTGCCGGAGCGCGCCATAGACCGATGAGGCGCAGACGAGTGAGCCTCAGACCGATGAGCTACAGAGTAAGGACAAACTGGAGAGAATGATACCCCGCGCGTCGAAGGGCAAGCTACAATAGTATACAAAGGGAAATGGGCGATGTAAATAGATTTTCAGTAAATACAGTGTATCTCAGG
>CAMPHP010000239.1 GCA_946885925.1 uncultured Litorilinea sp. | reverse complement strand
TTCCTCGAAGCCACCCAGAGGGTTCCCGGCTTCGAGGAAGGTGTCCTCGCCAAGCAGATTGGTAATGCGAACGCTCTATTTGTGCAAGGTCACCTGCTTAGGTTAACGCATATAAAGGTTAACGCATAGAGAGGTAGCACCCTACGATTTATAATCTGCCGTACTTATTGAAGAGGGCTGGGATCGGTGACGTATATCCAATCATTTGATGAATTTTCGGCGGGGGTAACAGGACCTTCGCTCGCCTTACATGGTGCAATGAATGAATCATTGGGCGGGGTGCAGGCCCTGATTACCGCAACGCAAAAATATATTGCAGAAGAAAAGGGCAGACCGCACAGGGTCATCCAACGACTGGGTGAAGATTTTGCCTATATCCGTTGGCAAGATGTGTGGAAGCCAATCAAGTTTCTGCGGCAGATGGAAGGCAATCCGCCAATCCGGTTAGGCGTCGAGGGCTTCCGTCCTGATCTGGTAGATGACGAGAACCCGGCGCGCCACTACATCGCATTTGTTGTCATGGGCTATTGGCTGCCCTATTGGTTGGCGTTGGCTGTGGTCTATTTGTGGGAAATTGCAGGATTTGTGCGCTATGGTGGCGTGTGGAGCAAGGCCGATGTGGTGAGTGGGCTGGTAGGCGTGCGCCACGGACGCGCCGCTCGTCGCCAGGGCATTGAGGTATTACCGGAGTTGATGGCTACGGAATTGGCGGCTCAACCGCGCAGAGCCGGAGACTAATGGTATTGAAGGTGTCGCATGAGGTTCTTATGCCGGTTCCTGAATGTCTATCGGATCGGCATCCGTAACCGAGCGTGCAGCTTGGTTGGCAAGCTTATCAGCACGCTCGTTGACAGAATCACCCGCATGGCCTTTTGTCCAATGCCACCGGACACCCCCGGCTGGTTGATGACGCTGAATGGCACTCAAGAGATGCTGCCATAGGTCTCTGTTCTTAACTGGCTGTTTGGCATTGGTTTGCCAGCCGTTGCGCTGCCAGCCAAAGATCCATTTCGTAATGCCATCGCGCACGTAGGAGCTATCGGTATAAAGCTCGACGCGACAGGGGCGCGTAATTGCTTCAAGTGCAACAATCGCTGCACGCAACTCCATGCGGTTGTTGGTCGTTTGGCGATAGCGTCCGACTAGCTCTTTTTCATGCGTGCCATAGCGCAGAATGGCTGCATAGCCACCGGGACCTGGGTTGCCGATGCAGCCGCCATCGGTGTAGATGGTGACTGCTCCGTTCGCCCCATTTTCCTCTTGAACTTTGTCCTCTTGAGCTTTGCCTGCGTCAGTTTTGCCTGTCGAATTCGTATCCATACTGCTTATCTAGGCATCATGCGCGCCACTTGTCCACGCTGGTGAAAGAGATTACTTGCCCTCTATTGCTTGGAGTCTATTGCTCAGTGCGAATCTCAACAAAGGTTGTCTCGCCAGCGTTGACATCAAACTCAGCTCGAATGTTTTCGCCATTGATATTGGCAATTAGGTAATAGGAACCAGCGGGAACATCACCCATTGCGCCGTTTTCACCCCATAAAGGATCGGGGCCAATATTTTCGGTGTCCAGATAGGTCTCAATCTGGCGTGCCCAGACGGCTTGCCCTCCCTCAAAGCGCGCGATGGAGACTTTGGCACCAGCCCATGTGCGCCCATTAGCGGTGAGGACACGCACAGCGACTGCGCCATTGCCTTCGGCGGGTTGGAGCCAGAGATAGGGGTTGACGCTGTGATCATAGGTGTTGGCACCCAAGCGTACTTCCACATGCAAATGGGGACCAATGGCGATCCCTGTCATGCCCACATTCCCCACCACATCGGCAGGCTGGACACGTTGCCCCACCTCAGCACGAGTTTCACTGAGATGCCCATAGAGCACAAAGACATCAATCTCACCTCCAGCCACAGGCAGCCGCCGGTCTAGCCGGATGACCACCGCTTTGCCATAGAAGTTGGCATAGGGGCCAAGCAAATCAGGATCATCTAGCCCTGCATGGACAACCGTACCTTCCACACCAGCCTGTACAGGTGTGCCTGACGGATTCGAGATATCGATTCCATGATGGGGTCGATAGCGGTTACCTGCTGTCGAACCAAATTGATAGCTGGGGCTGGCAAAACGATTGGCGGCGAAATCCTGGAGCGGATTGCCAATCCAGAAATGATCACTTTCGGCTGCGGACAGCGGTGTAAAGGTAGACCAGAGACGACCAGGCCCAATGCTTGGGGGGGTTGCCGTGGGAACTTCCGTTTCGGTTGGGGCGGGTGTAGGTGCTTCTGGTGTGGGTGTGAATTTTGCGCCGACGGCGGGAATGATTTCTACTTTAGGGATATTGCTGGAATTGGCCGCGGCTACAGCTTGTGGTGTGGGCGTGGCAGTGGGTATGAGAATGATTTCTGGTTGAGCATTTTGTGTCCGTGCCGCAATCGGCTCAGACTGAAGCGCAGGCATCATCGCTTCGACGGGTGCTGCTTCCGGGACCTCAACGAGGATGGTTCCGTCTTCTGTGTTGGTCAGCAATGCCGATGCTTCTAAGATGATTGGCTCTGTTAGCGATTCACGAGCAGGCTCTTCGCTCGCAGAGGATTCATCGACACTTTCTGGGTTGGCAGTTTCTTGGATCGAGGTCGGTGTGACAACGACAATATTAGTAAAGAGCGCATCGGGCGTCGGCGTAGCGGCACGGGCGACAGCACCACGGTTCTGCTCCACATTCACGGGGTTGACGACTGCCAACGAACTCACGTCCTCGGCACGGGCGTCATTCGTCCATGCAGCGCCGAGGCCAAAGCCAATCTCCGTTGGGCGCGGCCATGTCCACCACATCACAACGGCAACCAAGCCCAAGACACCGACGCGTGCCGTCATAGGGAATAACCGCTGCAAAGAGCGCCGCGATGATGAGGGCAGGTGCAGGGCATCTTCCCACACAGTATCCGGGTATTCGTCAAGGATTGTTATAGATGCCGTTTCAGACTCTATATCAGACTCTTTATCAGGCTCTGTATTAGAGCCTGTCTCACAGCCTGGCGTAACTTCTTGTGTTACAATCTCGTCTTGCGTTGTGGTTAAAGTATTCTGTACGAGGGATGCGCCGGAGTTAGACTCATGGTTGAGACTGGTATGATCGGAAGCGGTATCACTGGGACTAGCATGATCGATGTCTCTAGGGATTTCACAATCAATGTCGCTATCCATATCACCATCCATGCCAGCATCAACAGGTGCATCAACCTCAGCAAAGTCTTCATCGGAATGAGGACTATCTGATTGATGATTGCTCGATTGCGCAACACGAGGGTGCTGCATGAACTCTGAAAATTTCGACATTCCAGAACCTTCAGCGGTTGTTCATTTTGATATATTTACGTTGTTCCCGCAGATGTTTTCCGGTCCATTTTCCGAAAGCATCATCAAGCGAGCCCAAGAGAACAACCTCGTGACCATTGCATATCACAACATCCGTTATTATACGACGGATCGGCACCATGTTTGTGACGATACACCGTATGGCGGTGGTGGTGGTATGGTCATGAAGCCAGAACCCATCCTACGCGCGGTTGAGACAGTGTTGTCACACCCGCGAGGATGGACACTATCCGAAGAAGACGCTTATGTGAATTTGCCGCCGTGGGACCCGGAAGAGCCACGTCCTTTGCCAGCAAATACACCCGTGATCCTCTTGTCACCCCAAGGGCGCTTGCTCACCCAATCCGTTGTCAGCGAGTTAGCCCAATACTCTCGCATTGCTCTGCTTTGCGGGCGCTATGAAGGTGTAGATGAACGTGTGCGCACGCAACTCATTACAGACGAGATTAGCATTGGTGACTATGTCTTGAGCGGGGGAGAATTGGCTGCTATGGTGATCGTGGACGCTGTCACGCGGCTGATTCCTGGTGCGCTAGGTTATGCGCTGGGCGCACACCAAGATAGTCACTCACCAGGGCTAGGCGGGCTACTAGAAGGCCCGCAGTATACCAAGCCGCCGGTTTTTCGCGGTGAGGCTGTCCCCGATATCCTGTTGAGCGGTCATCACGCCAAAATTGCGGCGTGGCGTCACGAACAGGCACTATTGCAAACGTTGCGCCAACGTCCCGATTTATTAGACAATTTACCCCTGACGAAGAAGGATCGCGCCTTTCTGCGAGAGTGGGGATGGCGTGGGGAAGCGAATGCGGAAGTTGATGAGGAAGGATGAGAAATAATTGCGAATAACCTTCATTTGGATAACTTCCTTATGAATAACTTCCGTATTGCTTTTTCAGTGCCACCCTGATCCTTTGGTTGTTCAGCCACAAGTATTATAGTGGTTGTCAATGCGGTAACAAAATCGCCACTAACTGCGGTACAGTGGGATGTACATTGGATCTCCCATAAATTCTTTCAATTTGTGTAAATTGCCGCAAAGTCAACCCATAAAGCACTCCATAAAATCAACGTGCAAAGCCAAAACCGTCTGGTATAGTTGGATTTGTCTCACCACCACACGCCAAACATCAGGAGTCCGTGATGCCTTACCAAGTATTGACCAATACACAGCTGTCACCAACTATCTTAGAGCTATTAACGCCTACCTGCCAGGTCACGATTTGGCAGGGCCGCGATACCGATCCCACACTCCTACAGCGCGTAGAAGGCTTCTTTGTCTATGGTCATCCCAAAATTGACGGCAGCATCATGGATCTCATGCCCAAATTGCGCGTCATCAGCAACTTTGGCGTGGGCGTAGACCACATCCATCTCGAAGATGCAGCCGCGCGCGGCATTGCTGTGGGCAATACACCACGGCTGGTGGATGGAGCCACGGCGGACATGACCTTTGCGCTTCTCATGGCGGCTGCCCGCAACTTGATCACTGGTGACCGTTATGCGCGCAGCCCGGAATTCACTGTCTATGACCCCAACCTCCTGCATGGCTATGAAGTCCACGGTGCAACCATTGGGATCATCGGCATGGGCAACATCGGCCAGCAGGTAGCAAGACGTGCGCGGGGCTTTGACATGCGTATTCTCTATCACAACCGGCGACGCAATGAAGCGGCTGAAGCCGAGTTGGGTGCAACCTATCACTCCCTACCCGATCTACTCGCTCAATCTGACTATGTAACACTCAATGTTCCACTCACGCCCGAGACACGCCATCTAATGGGACGCGAACAGCTACGGCAGATGCGCCCCACAGCCTTCTTGATCAATGTTGCCCGTGGTGGCGTGGTCGATCACGATGCGCTGGTAGAGGCATTGCAAGAAGGCTGGATTGCAGGCGCAGCGGTAGACGTAACCGAACCCGAACCACTCCCGCGCGACCACCCCCTCTTAAAGCTCGACAATGTAGTCATTGCGCCCCACTTAGGCAGTGCCACCCGCCAAACGCGCTATAATATGGCAAAACGCGCCGTGGATAATCTGCTAGCAGGTCTCTCAGGCCAACCACTGATCAACCGGATTGCCTGACATATCCATCGTCTATGCGAAATCTTTCTCGAAGCCACCCAGAGGGTTCTGGCTTCGAGAAAGATTCATGACAGTAGCCCTCACGACCCGCGTGGAACAATTCACGGTGGATTGCGTCTATACCGTGGCGGACAAAATGCGCCCAGCCACGGCGTCGGCCTAGTCGTGTTAACCGGAGCTTTACCAATCGTCATCGATTAAGTGATTACCTGGCTCCACGGGAGAAAATATGCTTTCTGAACGAACGATCCCAGGCAGCGGCTGCGTCTATCGCCGCCAGGTTCAGCCTCTCACCTTCTCGATACTTCTTGTCTTGCTCCTGGCTGCATGTGGGCGCTCAGAGACCACCCCCACAC
>CAMPHP010000238.1 GCA_946885925.1 uncultured Litorilinea sp. | reverse complement strand
GTGTTGCACTCATTGAGAGCCTCGCTGGCTAATGGTACGCGGTTAGTGAATGGTGATTTGGCGAAATAGTTGGGCATCCGTCCGGTTTCATTTTGAGGCAATCTCCCCATTTCAGGCCGAAAGGTTTGATCTCTTTCAGCCTCATGTTGCTGCGACTGACAGGGTCTCTTATTGGCTTTTCGCCACGCTTTTTCGTTTGCATATGTGCTTTCATGCGTAGAAAGTTACGCATGTTGTTGCTCGCCAGAATAGTTGCTTGACCATGAGCTAATTGTCTGTTAAATCAGCAACCACTCAGATATGCCTTGAGAATCCAATTAAGGCTTAATCCAAAAAGCTTCCCATCCTACATAGTCAACCCTATTACGCTGCTCATCTACCGCCACTCAATAGGGTTGTAAGCTCAATTGATAGTTGTCAAGGCAAGTTGCTTGCTTAAAAGTATTGACCACGCGCTTATTTAGACGAGGCAGGTGGCAACTTGGTACATGATGAAATGATCTCCGCTGTAAGAACGCATGGATGATATGCGCCTATTACGCACGCGCTTTGCCAGCGGAGGCCATCTCAAATGTCAGGATTGATTGGTTAGTCTACATCTATCTAAGCAATCACTATCTAAGCATCTCTTTAAGCCATCCATAACAGCTATAAAAGGAACTGAGATCTAACCCCAAAGGCCAGTCCACCGGGAAGGAGAGAAGGAACCATTGACTGAAGTCGTAACGCATTCACAAGCAAATGGTACGCAGGTTGGTGTGGACGAAGAGTTTCTGCTGGAAGTCAAGAATCTCCGCAAGCACTTTCCAATCAAACGAGGCATATTCTCAAGGACGGTCGGCCATGTCAAGGCCGTTGATGGTGTTGACTTGCACATCCGGGAAGGCGAGACATTAGGCTTAGTTGGGGAGAGTGGTTGTGGGAAGACTACAACTGGGAGAGTGATCCTGCGCGCGATTGAGCCGACCGCAGGAGACATCTGGTTTCGGGACAAGGAGATGGGGCGCATTAATGTGGCTGATGTCGAACCATCACAACTGAAGAAGGTTCACCGCAATATACAGATGGTCTTCCAAGATCCATACTCTTCACTCAATCCCCGTATGACGTTGCTCCAAAATGTGGGCGAACCGCTTCATAACCATAAGATCGCGCGTGGGCAAGCGCTAGAGGATCGTGTGGCGGGGCTGTTGCGAGTGGTTGGGCTGCGACCTGAGTACATGAATCGCTATCCACATGCGTTTAGTGGCGGCCAGCGGCAGCGCATCGGCATTGCGCGCGCCCTTGCCTTGAACCCCCAGTTAATTGTCTGCGACGAGCCGGTTTCTGCGCTTGATGTTTCCATACAAGCGCAAATCTTGAACTTGCTTCAAGATCTTCAGGAACAGTTTGGCCTGACCTATTTGTTTATTGCCCATGATCTGAGCGTGGTCGAGCACATCAGCGACCGTATCGCGGTTATGTATGTCGGGCAGTTGGTTGAAAGTGCAACGACTGAAGAGCTATTTCTAAATCCTTTTCACCCTTATACAGAAGCATTACTTGCGTCTGTGCCAAAGCCGGATCCATTTTCTCGTTCAGAGCCAATCGTTCTGGAGGGAGATGTGGCGGATCCAGCCAACCCTCCAAGTGGCTGCTATTTCCATCCCCGCTGCGCCTATAACGATGGCGACCAGTGTGTGCGTGTCACACCGGAGTTACGCGAGATCAGCCCGGATCATTTTGCCCGTTGTCACTATGCGGGCCAGCTCGATCTACGCGGTGTCGCTAGTTCTGCCTAAGCCTGAGTCAAGGAGCAATTCAGAATGTCGGAACGTATCCCTCTACTCGAAATTTCAGACCTCAAGACCTATTTTTTCCTTGAACAGGGAATTGTGCGCGCAGTAGATGGCGTCAATCTTACAGTTCACCGCGGACAAACAGTGGGTGTCGTCGGAGAAAGCGGTTGTGGCAAGTCGGTCATGGCCCGTTCGATTTTGCGGATTGAGCCGCGTCCAGGACGCATTGTCGAAGGGCAGATCTTGTTTCACCAATCCAACGGGCAAGACAAGCAGACAAATGGCAGCCGGATGAGCCAGACCATTGATCTGGTGCGGCTTGATGCTAGAGGTACGCAGATTCGCGAGATTCGTGGTGCTGAGATTTCGATGGTTTTTCAGGAACCCATGACTTCGCTCAGTCCAGTGCATACGATTGGGTCTCAGATCGAGGAAGCGATTCTGCTGCATCAGGATGTTTCGCAAGGCGAAGCGCGTAACCAAGCAATCAAGATGCTTGAGTCGGTGGGCATGCCCAGGCCGCGAGACATTATTGATCGCTATCCGCACCAACTTAGTGGTGGGATGCGCCAACGCGCCATGATTGCGATGGCCCTTTCCTGTCACCCCACGCTCCTGATTGCGGATGAACCTACCACGGCGCTTGATGTGACGACGCAGGCCCAAATTTTGGCTCTCATGCGTGAGCTACAGCAGGAGCTTGGTATGGCGATCATGTTCATTACACATGATCTTGGGGTGATCGCCCAGATGACCGAATACGTGGTCGTGATGTATTTGGGTGAAATTGTGGAATCGGCCAGTGTCGGCGAAATTTTCGCCAATCCCAAACATCCCTATACCCAGGCGTTGCTGCGTTCCATTCCCCAATTGGGTCGTAAATCGCTTGAAGGCAGGACAGACCGTCTGATGGCAATCAAGGGGTCGGTCCCTGATCCCTACCAGATTCCGCGGGGATGTCCCTTCCACCCTCGCTGCCCCTTTAACGACAAGGATCGCTGTATGCGAGAGAAGCCTGCGTTACGCGAGATCAGCAGCGGGCACTTTGCCCAGTGTCACTATGCCGAGAACCTAGAGCTGGCGGGTGTTACGAGTCTGGAACACCTATCGGTTTGACTGTACAGGGTAAGAAAGGTCTCGCACAGTGCTTACCCGACACTTCAATAGCTGAATTGATCCAGCTCGAATTCAACCATCTTGAGCTAATTCACCTTGAACTAAATCATCTTCATAGAAATAAAGAAAAAGGAGATACCTCAGACATCAATACTGCACGTAATCGCTTCCATCTGGATAGAGGTAACTTATTTTCTCAGACAAACCGTCTGAATTACCCCTGCAGGAAAGGAATGTCATGAAACAGAAAAGGACACAAACCAAGGTTTCACGCAGAGAGTTCCTTCGGCTTTCGGGAATTGCAACCGTTGGAGCAGTGGCAGCTGCATGTGGTGGAGCTGGAAGCGCGCCGTCTACGACTGTAGAGGAGCAACCTGCTGTTGTTGGTGACGTAGCCACGTCAGCTCCAGCCGCATCGCAAAGCGTACCCACCACGTTCAATGAAGCCCCGATGCTGGCTGAATTGGTGCAGAGTGGGCAATTGCCGCCCGTGGACGAGCGACTACCGAAAAACCCGATGGTTGCGACGGGTCTGGATGGCATCGGCAACTACGGCGGTAACATGCGCAAGGCATTCAATGGACAGGCAGATGGTGGCTCCGCTGCCCATATGCTCTATAAGGGGTTGCTCGACATCAACCACGAGATGCAAGTACAGCCGCTGTTGGCCGAGTCTTGGGAATCCAACGAGGACGCCACTGAGTTTACCTTCCACTTGCGTGAAGGGTTGAGATGGTCGGATGGCACGCTCATGACCACCGACGATTTTCTGTTCTGGTACTATGACTTCCAGCTAAACGGTGACCTGACGCCTTCTCCACCTGAATGGCTGACTAGCGTGGTGGATGGGAAACGGGTTCCATTGGAGATGACGGCTCCTGATGAGCACACGATCAAAGTGACCTTTAGCAGCCCCAATTCACTGTTTTACCTCAGTGGCGGTATTGTCAACAATATCCCCGCAATGCCTTCACACTATATGAAGCAGTTCCACATTGATTATACCGAGGATCAGGCTGCCTTGGAGAGTGCCGTGGAGGAATCCGGACTTGGCAACTGGGCGGAACTGTTTATCGAGAAGAATGACGCTCGACTCAATGTTGAACTGCCCACCCACTCGCCCTGGATTCAAGACAATCCCTGGACAGATGAGTACGTCACCTTGCGCCGCAACCCTTACTATTGGTCGGTGGATGGTGAAGGCAATCAGTTGCCCTATCTGGATACTGTCTCATTCCGGCTCTTCCAGGATCCTGCCGTGCTCGTGCTCTGGCTCGCTAATGGTGAGATCGATAGCCAATCCCGGCATGTAAACTTCGCCGATCTGACTGTATTGAAGGAAGGAGAGGCTCGTGGCGACTACGTAGTACAGGCGTGGCGCTGGACCGCAGTTCTCGGCATTCACTTCAACATGACGGCTAAAAATCCAGTGCTGCGCGAGTTGTTCCAAGAGCGAGATTTCCGCATCGCTGTCTCTCTGGGGGTAGATCGCGAGCGGCTCAATGATCTGAGCTATGACGGTTTTGCGACCGCAATGCAGTACGGCCCTCCCGTGGAATCCCCTTTGCATTACCCCAAGCTGAGCGAAGCCTATCTCGAATATGATCCCGAACGAGCAAACCAGTTGTTGGACGATCTGGGCTACAGCGAACGAGATTCCGAGGGGTTCCGTCTCGCCAAGGATGGCAGCGGCGAACGGATCCGCTGGACATTGCTGGGTGCGCCTGAAGCTACAGATGATACGCTTTTGGTATTGGAGTATCTCAAGGAGTTGGGCTTTGATGTGAATTACAGAGGCGTGGATCGCTCGCTTAGCATTGAGCAGCACCAGTCCAATGATGTCGAATGCACAATGGGCTTTATGGATCGCAACCTAGTACCGCTGGCAGATCCACAAATCTGGGTTAAGCACACCAACATCGATGACCGTCCGTGGGCCAATGCATGGACTTCCTGGCGCATGAATCCTGAGCATCCTATGGCCGAAGAACCACCGGCAGACCATTGGATCACGGATATCTGGAGCCTCTGGGATCAGATTCGTTCTGAGCCTGATGAAGAAACTCGCAATGATCTATTCAAACAAATCCTGGATATTTGGTCTGAGGAACTGCCATCGGTTGGCTTCTTGGGCGAAGTACCCCGGCTGGTGATTGTCAAGAATGGCTTGAAGGGGATCCACGACGGTCTACCTTGGGACTGTTGCAGCACGATCTACGAGTACATTGTTGATGTCGCTACCTGGTATTGGGAAGATCCAGAGAATCACACACTGTAGATCATACGCTGTAGACGGCGTGGGGAGACAGTAGAGACGCTCTCTGTCTCCCCAACCGGCTTCATGCAGATGTTTGGCTTACAAGAGATATCCGGCAGGGGGATTTATGTTGACCTATGTAATACGGCGTGTCTTGATGATGATTCCGACATTGTTTGCGATTTCGATCGTCGCGTTCATCATCATCCAACTTCCACCAGGCGACTATCTAACAACGTACGCGGCCCATTTGCGCGAACAAGGCGACATTGTTGATAGCTCGGAGTTGGAGAGGCTTAAGGAACGTTATGGGTTGGGACAGCCTATTTACGTGCAGTATGCCAAGTGGATGGCAGCCATTCTGACACGCGGCGACTGGGGGGACTCCATGTATTTTCGCATGCCTGTTAGAGATTTGATCTGGGAGCGGCTGATGTTGACCTTTGTCCTCTCATTCAGCACCCTGATCGTGAGTTGGCTGATTGCTATCCCCGTTGGCGTCTATTCCGCCACACACCAATATTCAATTCCGGATTACCTGGTCACTGCTCTCAATTTTGTCGGGGCGGGTGTCCCGACCTTTGTGTTGGCCCTGGTCATCATGTGGTTAGCCATGAGTTATATGGGGATGAGTGTTGGGTGGCTTTTTAGCCCTGAGTAGATC
>CAMPHP010000237.1 GCA_946885925.1 uncultured Litorilinea sp. | reverse complement strand
CCCCTCTTGATAGGGGAACTCGACTGTTCGCAACGAGCTAATAATGCCCAATCGCAGGAGTAAGTGCTGAAGCTGGCGAGCCATACGCTCTGACGCCGTAGCGTAAGAGAGGCTGCGCCCGGTGACATTGATGTGCTCGTCGCCCTCCCACATACGGCTAATAAGCAACGCCACTTGACGGTTGTTCAGCTCAAAGGCAGCGGCGGGAATTTCTTTGGTGTGCGCGGTCTTGCCCAGTAATCCCAACTGCTCAGCCCAAGCCATCACCCCCGGTGCTTGGCTGCGTTGGCGGCGACGAGCATAGATGCTGTATGTACCCTTGTACAGGCTGATACTGGCGGCAACATTGTCGAATTGCTCCACCGCTTGCACGTAATCTTCGCACTGTACAGGATCTTTGGAATCGTAGTAAACCGAATGCGGATGGCATAGATTACCCGCCGCCAACAGATGGCCCAAGACAATCACTTCATGGTCGGGCCATATGGCTTTGCCTTCGACAGGCAATGTGCGCGGCACAGCGATCTGATCGCCCACACGCAACTCCTCCAACAGCCGCCAACCCTCAAAGGCATAGAAGGGATGATTGGCTGTGGCCTCTAGTGTGCGCCCAAGAGCAGTAGTCAGCCGGTAGACAGGCTTAACGCCATTGTCCATAACGGCAGTAACCGCGCCAGCTTGCAGGCGCAGCGCACTGGTATCACAGGTGATGGTCTGGTCAATCTGCGCGTTACCGTGATAGAGATCCTCAATCTTGACCAAACGACCTGTAGCAGCGTCAATCACCTCGACATCACCCGGCAAACATTTGTTGAAGCCATATCGCGCAAAGAACTCGATGTCGCCATAAATAGCCGCGGCGGCATCTTTAGGGATGCCATTTTGATAGCAGCCTTCGACAAAGATCTTTTTGTGCTTCTCAATATCAGAGGCTTTTTTCTTACTAATGGCGCGGCGCACCAAGTCTGCATCGCCAGGGGTATAGCCCGCCAACTGGCTTAAAATCTGGATAATCTGCTCTTGATAGACGCAGTTGTGGACAATGATATTGTTGGCAACAAAACTGTGTAGACCCTCAACGGTCAAATCATAGACATGTTCGACCCCGACAGGCTCAATCGCGACAATCTCCTGCCAATCCACATTCAGTTTGCGCGCTGTATTGGGCATGGGCAACGCCGCGGTGAGTGACTCTACCACATGGGTAGAAATACGCTCGCGCTGTGCCCCTTTAGGATAGAAATGCTGGCGGTCAATTCCATATTCTTGCATCAACGCACGCGCTGACAACGTAGTTACTGCCTTGACCTCTTCCAAGAATGCACTGCGTGCAATGGTTGGATGGCTATGGCCCATGCAGTGTCTATTACGTTTCGCCGAACGCATATACGGTTGCAGTTCGGCGGCAATACGAACACTGTCATAGATAGTGAGTTGATAGCTGGTGCGCTGCTCTGTCTCGCTATCTTGTTGATAGGGATAAGAAGCCGTGTAAATTGTCGAGTGGATGCCGAGACGCAGCAGAAGCGTCTGCACATCTTCAGCCAACTGTTTTGAGATTGTGCGGTAGTGACAGAGTTTGCGCCCAATGTAGCCATCGCCATCCCAAAGAGAAGCTAAGAAGAATGCAATATCCCGCTTACTCAGGTTAAAAACAAACGACGGCACGAATTTTTCATGGCTACGTAGGCCTCCAGGTCGAGAACCGGCAGGATACTTTAACCCTAATTCACGCAACCAGGCCAAAAGACTTGTGGGTGTGTGGTAGTCGGCATCGAGATCTTCTCGTTTGGCAACGCTGATCCGTGTAACACCTCGCACTTGGGGCGTGAAAACTGGTCGCACATCAGGAAACGCTTCTAAGCAGTGGACGTATTCGTCCAGTAAAGCAGGCTCTTTCGAGACAAAATCAATTGCCGCCATATTGCCAAGGCTGCCATCCGCCAACAAATAGGCCAAGACACGCAATTTGCGCTGGTCAACTGTTGCACACTTGTCATCATCTGGCCCCAAGAGAACCGGCGGCGTGCCAATATGATCGCCCACAACAAGTTCATTGAGAGGCCGCCAACCTGTCTCTGTCAACAGACGATGGTCACCTGTCACTTTGATCGATGCGCCATTGCGGAGGGTGACTCGATAGACTTCCTTGTATCCGCTGTCGATCCAATGGGTCACACGTCCTACGGCAGGTCGCCAATTTGCATCGACACCCTGAATATAAAACTCATCCACCTCATTGACTTGATCAAGTCGGCGGCGCTCCCCGGTCCGCACATCCATAACGATGGAGTCACCACTGACACAGATACCATAGGTCTCACCCAAGATATTCTTAAGCGAAGGATGCTTGTACTCCACCTCTTCTTCACCATGCATACGCTTGATGAAAGCGGGAATGTATTCCAACGGCCCAGGGCGATAGAGCGAGATGGTAGCGACAATATGCTCGAAAGTCGTGGGGCGCATTTCGGTCAGCACCCGGCGCATGCCTTGACCTTCAACTTGGAAGACACCACTGACCTCACCGCTCGAAAGCAGCTTAAAGGCTTCGACTGCTTCTTCACCCTCAATGGGGATGGTGTTCAACGTGTATTCGGTGCCGTGGCGCTCGCGGATCAAGCGCGCAGCCTCGCGCATGACCGAGAGCGTACTAAGCCCCAAGAAGTCCACCTTGAGCAAACCGATGGATTCAAGGATGGGGAACTCATATTGCGTGATGGTGCTGGTAATCGTATTCTTGTTGCCGCGCATCAGCGGCGTGTAATGGGAAAGCTCCCGGTCGGCAACAATGACAGCAGCGGCGTGGACGCTCGAATGGCGCGCCACCCCTTCCACCTGCATCGAGGTATCGAGCAAGTCACGCGCCCACGGTTCGTTTTGATAAAGCTGAACCAAGTCAGGGCTATAGAACTCATGCCCCTCGGTCAACACATCCTGAATGGTGACAGGCTTGCCAGGAATGGCAGGAATGAGCTTGGCAATGCGGTCTACTTGGGCGAGATCGATCGCCTTGGCACGCCCCACATCGCGCACAGCCGCCCGCGCTTTCATACGTCCAAAGGTAGCGATTTGGGCCACCTGGTCTTCACCAAACTTCTCCAATGTATAGCGAATCATCTCTTCGCGCTGGTCGTCGGGAAAGTCCAGGTCAAAGTCGGGCATACTAACACGCCCAGGGTTGAGGAATCTCTCGAAAATCAAGTTATTCTTGAGCGGGTCAATCCCTGTAATGCCCACACAGTAGGCTACTAAAGAGCCTGCGCCAGAGCCACGAACATTCCACCAGATGTTACGTGAGCGGGCAAAGTTACAGAGATCCGCCACGATCAGGAAGTAAATGTCAAAGCCCATCTGGTGGATGATGCTCAACTCGCGCTCTTTGCGCTCCTGCACCACATCACTCTTTGCCGTTTCGCCATAAAGCCGCTCCAACCCTTCTTCGGTCAGATGGCGCAAGTAGGTCTCATAGGTAAACCCTTCGGGGATCGGCAGATCAGGCAGATGATAAGAGTCATCTTCCAAGTCCACATCGCACATCTCAGCGATCAGCACCGAGTTGTCAAAGGCACTGGCAGGCAGGTCGATGAGGGGGCGGAAGGTCTCTTCCATCTGGGCGCGGCTCTTGAGAAAGTAGGAGCCATCGCTCATACGCATGCGATCTTTGGCGTGGACAGTCGTTCCTGTCTGCACACAGAGCAACACATCGTGCGGGCCGCCATCTTGCTCGCGCACATAATGGACATCGTTGGTGGCGACGAGTTGGATGCCAAACTTGTCGGCCCAGGGCACCAGCACCTTGTTCACTGGGATCAATTCGGGGATGCTGTGCTCTTGGAGTTCGATAAAGAAATTCTCTTTGCCAAAGACATCGACATACCACCCCAACCGCTCGTAGGCTTCCTGCTCTTTGCCCTGCATAACAAGCTGGGGTACTTCCGCGCCCAGACAGCCCGTAGTGGCGATAATCCCCTCGGCATGAGCAGCCAGAAACTCATGATCCACACGCGGGCGATAATAATAGCCATTGAGATGGCTGTGGGAACAGATTTTGAGCAGGTTTCGATAACCGGTCATGTTCTTCGCCAGGAGCAGCAGGTGATAATTCTCCCGGTCGAATTGAGAATCGCGGCCTCCCATCGGGCGACCCCACACCGTCTGATAGGCTTCTACCCCGATGATGGGTTTAATCTCGGCACTCTTAGCCGCGCGGAAGAACTCGACAGCACCATGCATCACACCGTGATCAGTCAACGCCAGGGCCGGTTGGCCTAGCTTTTTGGCTTCGGAGACCAAATTCTTAATACGCCCCAAACCATCCAGCAGCGAATATTCCGAGTGAGTATGCAGGTGAACGAAGTTTCCCGACATGATAATATCCGTTAGTCTGAAGTGGCCTAGCTACCGAATACAAGTGCGCCCACGCCGAGCATGGGAACTGATTCGACTGACCCGCGATTGATTTTAGAGAATAAATTTGAAAAAATGATACTCACCTTAAGCCCGCTTGAGCGAACTTCCCCTTCTTGCCGGAGTGCTTCACGCTCCGGCAGCGCAAGGTGAGTTGGATATTGAATCAGATGTATGTACGCAATTTGTTTCATCTATGATGACGCACCAAATTGCGATTTGTTGCGCTGCAACGGAGTTGATTGACGCTGTTGCAAGACGTACCAATGCCTTAACAGAGCTATTATACCAGCCTTGATCCTATGTAGCGAAAGCAACTAGCCAGCAAGCAATCTGGTTTTCTATTTGGTTTCCTCTGTGCTGATTGCGCTCCAGATGCAGTAGAGATAGACTAAAGCAGCGGAAATCGAAGCGACTATCTGCAAGCAAAGAGGCAACCAGTAAAGGAGTGTAGGATGAGTAGGTCTAGCAAGGAGGAACTGCGCGCGCAGTGGCTGGCTGAGGAGCAAGTCCCCTTCACTGGTTGGGATTTCTCCTATGTAGATGGACGGGTCATTGAGGAAGAAACGCCTTGGGATTATATGGCGCTGGCTGGAACGCGCATGGCTCAGGCGAGTGCTGTGTTGGACATGGACACAGGCGGAGGCGAAAAGTTGCTCTCCCTACGCTCTCTATGGCCCCCCAAGGTAGTCGTCACTGAAGGGTATCCACCCAATGTGGCTTTGCTGCAAGAGCGACTGACGCTATTGGGCGTGAAGATTGTCGAAGTAGACTCTAGTCAAGATGCACCCATGCCTTTTGATGATGAGGAGTTCGATCTCGTGCTCAACCGGCACGGCGCATTTAATGCAGCAGAAGTGGCGCGCATCCTAGCACCCGGTGGTCTTTTCTTGACTCAACAGGTGCATGGCATGTGGGCGCACAGCCTCCTCGCCCATTTTGGCGTCTCCCCACAATGGCCTAATGCCACTTATGAAGATGCCATCACACGCCTGGCCGCGGCAGGGCTAGAGTTGCTACAAGGTGCCGATTGGAAAGGCCAGTTGATCTTTGAAGATGTAGGGGCTGTGGTCTATTACTTGAAGGCTATTCCCTGGCTTGTACCAGGCTTCAGCGTCGAACGCGACTTTGATCGCTTGCTGCTTTTACAAGAGAAACTCGAACAAGAGGGTATGTTGGTTTACGAAAACATGCGCTATTGGGTAGAGGCACGCAAGCCAAGTTGAGCGAAGATTAAAGTCTTATCATTCCGCGCAGTTATGTTTCGAATGCAATGCTGTCATTCCTACCGAAGGGAGGAATCCCCTTCGGTAGGAATGACAGCCATATCGAACCCTTGAAAGGTCCTGGCTACCCCATTTTTCGCGACTTGCACCGTAACAATATGGGTGCTATAGTCGCGTTGCCCATTGCC
>CAMPHP010000236.1 GCA_946885925.1 uncultured Litorilinea sp. | reverse complement strand
GTAAGTACGCCATCACTTGATCCGATAGACCCACAAAATCCACGTGGGGCATAACGCCCAGCCGCTCTGCCAGCGTGACAAGTTCGTTGCGTAGCGGTCCATCACCGATTAGTTGCAGAGAGAGTGACCTCTGCGCGTAACTCTCCAAGAGCAGTTGAAAAGCGTTGAGCAGCGTATCAACCCCTTTTTGTTCATGAAGCCTGCCGACGAAGACGATGCGGATTGGGCTGCCAAGGGTGTAATCCTCTTTGGCGACGATCTCGTCTACCTCAACACCATTGGTGAGCTTGATGATCTTTTGGTGGGGTACACCGGCGGCCTTTAACTCGTTGACAATATCCTTGTTGATGGCGATAAAGCGATCAGATTCAAGCGCCATTGGAAGCATTTGTTGGGTGAACATAAGTTTTTTGTTTTGACGCATCTTATCAATGTCGCTGGCCTGTCCACTGTTTGCAAGCTTTGTCAGCGTGCCTCTCCCAAACCATTTGCCAGCAAGTACAGCGGCAAATGTGTGATAGTTGAGTCCGTGAATATGAATCAGGTCATACTCGTTGCGCTTGCGCCAGAGATGCCAGAGTAGTGAGACGATATAGAGATAGCCACCAAACTTGCGTAACCCCTTGATGCCAAAGAACTCCCACAAGGTGGTGTTGCGGGTAACGGGGATACCGTCGATCTGCTCATGTTGGGGGGTGCCGCGGAACCACCAGCCCGTGCTGATTTCGACGGCAACACCTCGTTTGATAAGGCTCTTGGCAAGCTTATGTGCCTGGCGTTCCATGCCACCAACCCAAGGATAAAATAGACGGACGATCATGAGCACACGGATTGGTTTTGCCATACGTTATGTCTCGAATCGTTCTTTGAAGTTCAACAAGGCTCTTCTATTGGCGAGTACCCAGTCTGCATCGTCAATGCGTGCACGCGCTGCGGTTAGCCGATAGCTGCCGCCATGTTCCACATAGGTATTCCAGTAGGAAATGGCACCACTTAGTTTGTAGAGCTGCCAGACTTCTGGCAGAAAATGCCACTCTTCTGCTGTCAAGGGGTATTTCGCTTGATAGGCTGCCATAAATTCGTAGCTATGCTCCAGGCGTAGTCGCGAGAGGACAACCACGATGTCAATCAGCCGCCATTCGACACGAGCTAGTTCGAAATCGTGCATGGTCAGGGTTCCGTCGTGGTGATAGGTGACATTATGGATGCCAAAATCACCATGGATCACAAGACGGGGCAACTGAACGTTCTCGACAAGCTCGCCCATGTGAGCCAAACGCTCACTGATACGGTCTGCGTTTTGGGCCAACCATCTTGCATTTGCCCGGTCGCGCGGATCTACAATGTGTTCGCTCCTGTCAGGTAGCTCCCGCAATTGCGTTTCGTGCCATGCCCAATCTCGTTGGCGTGCTTGAGTTAATGATTTATAGCCGAGATGATGCTCTCCACTTGGTTGAAAGCCGTCGAGTTTGTGATGGAACTCGGCCAAAATTCTGCCCGTCGCGGCCCTCAGGGAGCGTTGTTGAGAACGCAGTAGAATGCTGGATGCGAGATTTGTACCTTCAAGGTAGTCAAAGAGTCCATAGAACATGCCATCATGGCTAGTAACCGTCTCACTCGCCTGTGTCGTCAACAGGCGTGGTGCAGGAAAATGTACGCTGTTGAGGCGGCTGATGATCGAATGTTCGTGGCGGATAGCGGGAAGCTGCCAGCCTGAGCGATAAAGTTTGAGCACTTTGTTTCCGCTTGATGTCTCGACAATCACGTTGCGACTGCGCCACCCAAAGGGCAGGTTGCGCGGCGGCTTTACTAGCTTCAGACCATAGCAGGCGAGTACCTCCTCCGCCGTACGAGCTCCGATACGGGGTGAGCCTAGTTTAGCTTTCAAATATTGTGCCACTCTTCCGGGACGTGGCAGGTAAAAAAGACCAAGGGCGTAAGTCACGTTGTTAGCCTCTTTGTGCTTGCGCTTGTGATGCTGCCCATACTCTCATCTGACGTGAAGGGAGAGGCAGTACATGAGCTAGTTTTGAACGAAGTTGCTCTTGTGCCCAGGATGGATCGTCACCACTGTTGTCGATTTCGATCAGGGGCCATCCTTGCTTCCGGATGTGCTCTACAGCCAGGTTGACCACTTGATGAGCATTGGCGACGAACTGGGATATTTGTTCTGGCTTCTTAGTTCGAGAGCGATCCCACAATCCGCGCAGGTATATGCGCCGTTCGCAAATCTCCCGAGGCGCGCGGACGGCAATGACCAAGTTGGGCTGTGGGACTAAGTCCATATAGCGCGAGACACTTGTAGGATCTGCCGCTTGTGCATCCGATGTAAATAGCTGGACAACTCGATGAATGAATCCCTCATCAACGATAATGGCTTCGTCTTGTCGGGTATGTGCAGAAAGAAACTCCGTATAGCCAACCATACGAAAGAACCAGTGAAGCACTTGCCGTTGTCGAAGATCGGCAGATTCTGGTCTCTGTATTTGTGAACTGATGACATACCACACGAGATGCGGATGTGTTGCCAAGAATCTGATGCGATATGCCACGCTGAAGTAGTAGAAGATCTGCCATAGCGCGGGACGATGGAGATGCTCTGGCAGCATCCATTGGATCTGCTTGCCCGCAAATGTGCGGCTTGCAAAAAGGCGGGCCGCGTCGGGAATTGTGAAAGCTTGTATCCCTTGTGAGCCAAGCCAATCAATTACGGTTGGTACAAGGGTCGTTTTGCCCGAACCAGGAGCGCCAACAAATTCGATCATCATAAGCACTTGCTCCTTGTCTATTTGTATCTCATGCATTTGCACCCTGGCCTGTGCGAATTTGCTCCGGCCTGTAGTGAAAGCATGGAGTGAAAGCATGTTCATAGGAGTTGCCATATCGCGCACTTCAACGCCCTTAACACTTCGTCAAAAGGACGATCCGCATCAATCCAGATAATTTTTGCCTTGCTTGCATGGTTTCCGTTGGTTGCCAGGGCGCGGATGACTCGGCTTTTGGTTGCGACCGCAGCCGGATCATGGTCGGGCTTGCGCTGCATGGAGACAGCGGGACTCACATCAAGCAAAACAAAGTGATCGGGGGGCGAGATTTTGCTGTAAAGCTCCTGCTCCATGTGCGCGATCGTCCTGGTAAGTTTATGTGTGCGCTCTTTATCCTGGGTCTGAATCTTTGGGCCATCCAAAGAGACATCCAAGGGAAAGCGGTCGTAAATCACGATGGAGCCGCTGTCTGCTCTACGTCTGCCCTCAAGGCTGCGCTTGTAGCGATCTTGGGCTGTGGATAGATGATGAACGTCAATGCCTGCTTGTAGCAGGAAATTGAAAAAACGTGCAATAATACTCTGTTCTCCAGTGGTAGAGGCGGCAAAACGCCAACTACGTCTCATCAGCCGCACACCTTGATATGCGAGCTTACTGCGTAGACTTGGCTGCTTGCTGCCTAAGTAAAGCGAGCGCACATCCACCTTCCAAGCCAACCATTTCTGAACTTCCCGCACCATTGTCGATTTTCCCGCGCCATCTGCACCCACAAATGCCAAGATTTGGCCGCCGGTACGCAGGGTCATTCTGCGCTCTGGTAAGATCCGGCGGACCAGCTTGTGCCGGAGGAATTGCTCATGGCTATATTGCAGGAAGGCGTGAAAGCGGCTTCGGCGTTGATAGCGACGTAGCGCCCGGCGTAACCGCTGGCGTAGCTGCAAGAGTTTGAATCCTGGGTGGGGATCCGTAACAACAGTTTCCACCGTCTCGCACACAATATCTGCGGGCAGGATAGCTGTGACTTCGTCCAATACCTGCGATACCTGGCGCAATGAGGTTTGGTTGAGCAGCCATTCAAATTCTGCCCGTATGTTGCTGGGCAACCCCGGCAAACGTGTGCCGAGAATGTCGCGGACGGCATTTCGATCCCGATATTTCAACAGCGCACGCATGGAAAGAATGATGAGTTCCCATTCTGGCGAAGGGACACGAATGCCATGCAGAAAACGCGTGGAGTTGAGAACATACTCCTCTACTGGAATCCGGTAGTTCTTGACGTACTGTTCACCCAAGACCAGTTGATAATGGACATGTAGATGAAAGAGCCTGCCGTCTGTCCGGTCAAAACCTAGATAACTCTCAATCGCCGGGTATGTTCTCCCTGGTGGGGGGATGAGTGGCTTTACATTGTGCGCTTCCAGGATTTGTCTAAACGCGCGGCTGCGCGCGCGATCTACAAGCAGATCAAGATCTGTTTGTCCAGCAAGGGCGTGCTCAAGACGGATGTTGCTCTTCCAGTGGCAATAGCGGATAGCCTGATGGTCAAACGCTTGGAAAAGGGACATCAAGGATCCAGGGTGCACGGCACTCGCCGGTTCTACTTTATTGGTTATTTTGCTTGCCATCTGTGCAATTGTCATGTAGAGATCTCTGGCTGCGTTAAAGTGCGTTGCGTAATCAACTAGTCACTACACAAGATAAAGCTCATGTGTGGTAAGCATATCCATCTAAAAAGTCAAACTGCCCAATTTGCTGCTGTACAAGGTCAATGTTTTCTGCGTTCCAGTCCACCTGATGCCGGCTTTGTTGGGGCCGAGGGGAAAGGATGCGAAGGCAAGCATCAAGATAGTCATCCGTTGCAGTTAAGTTCAGGAATTCGCAAACCTTCGTTACAGTCTCACGCGGTTCGTTGATCAATTCCTCGTACCTGACAGAAAAGAGGTGAGATGGTTTTGTTTGCGCGCGTATGGACGCAAGTGTTCTGCAATATGCAAAGTAGTGTGCAATGGCATCCTGCTGGCTCCGACCACTTCGCATCATCATGAGGCTGATTGGATCGTACGGATTCCTGATCACATGGATGAGCTTTACATCACTTTTCGCTCCCGTGTCTCTCCGTGCTGTGCCTTTTGCAACGGTGCGCCGAAGGCGGTCAATCAAGTCGGGATGCTTGCCGAGTCTTTGCGTAGAGGGTCCAGCCTTGCTAGCACCGATCACTTGCAATTTGTTATACCTGCCTTGCCATTGGCCTGGCACATGTAGCGAGTATGCTTGTATTCGCCGTGCCGTGATGCGCCCTTTCCGCATATCTCGTCGTGATGCTTTGATAAGGATGTAACAAATCTGTCGGAGGCTAAAGCCATTCGATACATAATGGAGAACATCCTCTTCATCTGCCAGGATGGAATTTGGATGCGCGTCCAGTAATGAACCAATCAGCGAGCCTCCGCTTTTTGTATGCCCGATGAAGATGCAGAATGTAGTCAGAGCGTCCAACTGGGCCGGATACCTTTGAGATGCCAGGCCGCTCGTGATATAGCGCCGAGTCGTATCAAGCTTTACAAACATATCGTTGCGCCGTATCTTTGAACCGAGCCCGTGTTTCGCAAATTGCCGCCACCAGTTAGTATTTAACCAAGATAGCCATAGCTGTTCAATCGACTGGCTGAGGGATGCTCTTGACATAGGTTTCTACTATCCTTGTGCTAGATGATCCTTGTGTTAGATATGAATGTCAGCCGCTCTAGCAATCAACCAGGTCTGGAATCAATGAGATTTGTTCTTCTGTAACCACTTGTTGCGTGTAAAAGTTGTGCGGATTCTTGTTTGGAAACAGGCTCGAGTGCGCCCGAAATCAGACCCAGCGCGATCCACCATAGACCCCAGCCGAAGACGACTCTCATGTTGGAAAAATTGTTTACAACAACCGCAGAAAGCACGAACAGCCACATGACAAACAGGAGCTTCTGACTCCATAGTCCTTCCTCTTCAAGTCCAGGCTTTCCTCGCACGGTGTGTGCCATCCACCAGAACATAGGCATCATAAAGAGCGTGAAACCAACAATACCCTGTTCTGCGAGCAATGTGAGGTATACAT
>CAMPHP010000235.1 GCA_946885925.1 uncultured Litorilinea sp. | reverse complement strand
GCCGCACCGTTTCGCTGGGTAGCTCATGCAACAAATCCGGGTCTTGGGCCATCTGCAAGACCATTACCCCGCGCAGATGCTCTACTACTTGGTGACAAAATTCTGTAAGGCTGGCCCCATCCAAAACCAACTGCTGCACAAGCCGCAGCCCTTGCGGAATGTTCTTGTCAGCCAGCGCATCTACGAGTTCATAGACTATCTGCCCCCCTACCGCGCCCAACACTTGCTGGACCTGGTAGAGCGTGACGGTCTGATCACCAAAGCTAAACATCTGATCCAAGAGGCTTACCGCATCGCGCATACAACCCTGCGCGCTGCGCGCAATTGCCATCAATGCCTCGTCCTCGGCCTGGAATCCCTCTTCGCTCACAATATGGCGCAGATGGCCCGAAATCTCGATGGCAGGGATGCGGCGGAAGTCAAAACGTTGGCAGCGGCTTAATACGGTAGCTGGAATTTTGTGGGGTTCGGTCGTTGCTAAAATAAAACGCACATGCGGCGGTGGCTCCTCCAATGTCTTGAGCAGCGCATTGAAAGCAGCGCCACTAAGCATGTGCACTTCGTCAATGATATAGACTTTAAAGCGTCCTTCAGAGGGGCGAAAGCCCACCTTATCGCGCAACTCGCGCACATCATCCACGCTGTTGTTGCTGGCAGCGTCGATCTCAATCAGATCGAGCATACGTCCTTCATTGATGGCAACACAGGTGGCGCATTGGTTACAAGGGCGGTCGGCTTCAGGTGCCGTGCAGTTCAAGGCTTTGGCGAGAATGCGCGCCGTACTGGTTTTGCCAGTGCCGCGCGGGCCGGAGAAGAGATAGGCATGGGCCACTCTCCCCTCACGCAAAGCATTGCGCAGGGTGTGGGTGATATGCTCCTGGCCCACAACCTCGTCAAAATTTTGACTACGCCAACGACGGTAAAGCGCCTGCGTCATGTTTCTCCTACTTGAACACTGGGTCAAATCACAATGGATATTGTAACATCAAAGGAGATCTGAAGCAACTATTTCCCTGTTTTAGCCCATATGTGCTAATCCCTGCTATCTGTAAAGTTATGAGACTTATGATAGAATCTTGTTATGGCCGATAAAATCATTCACTCGTTTCAGCAACGTCGCCAGTTAAGCCAAGAAATTGCAGATCTCGCCCAGACAGAGAACGAGATCGAGCTATTGGAACGCGTCCGTCGTTTGGTGCGCGACCATCCGGTTGACCAGTTGGTGGCAATGGTGATCAAAAACCTTGATACGCCAAACGGACAATTGCGCGGAGGACTCGGTCACTTAGCCGCTCTCCTCCCTCCCGACGAGATCACGCCAGCGCTGCGGAGTGCTGCTGCCAACCGGAGCAATACGGCGCAAATGCGGGTCACCGCCGCGCTGATCTTGGAACGCTTCTTGGGTGAGACGCTTTCTCCTGCCATTCTCAACGACCTCAGCCAGACCAACGAAGTTGCGTTCCAAAGCCTGCGTGAAGCCGTTGAGGAAGGAGCGCGTAACCGCCATATTCTCTTGGAATATAATAATCAAATGCACCAGACCAATGAGCAAATCGCGCTCATGGTGCTGGATCTGCTGGGAAGGCTTGAGCCAGACCAGCGTGTCGATTTCTATCGCCTCCTCGCCCAAGATGAATGGCCCGTGGTCGCGCGCGCTGCTCTGCCCAAGCTAGAGCGGCTGGCAGCAGAAAATGCGCTGGCGCTGCGCGCACTGCATACGCTCCAATTTATGCTGCCCCCGAATGAAGCCGAACAAGTGACACGCACGCTGCGCAAGCTCCAATTCACAGGCCATCACTATACGCCACCCACGCCCGAAGGCTGGCGCGCGCTGATGAGTCCGGCTGACATCGGTGGGAGTTATTCGATTTGGTTTGTGCATCCAGCAACGGGAAATCAGGTCAATGGTGTGCTGCTAGGATTGGTGATAAACCACCGGCTGGGGATTCTCCAGACCTTTGGTAGCGAGCTACTGCCCGCCGACCAGTTACCATCTCTCCATCCTGTGGGGCAGTTGGCAACCGTTCGCACCGATAATGGGCAAACCGCGGTACTGTTGGAAGTGCCCTTTGATGTGGGACGCTGGCTCGTGAACCAGGCACAGGCCGCGCATTGGACGGCTGAACCCCTGCGCCCGCTGCCAGGAGAATACCGCCTTTATGCGGACCGGCTGTGGGAGTTTGCCGCGCCCCAGGTGGATCCAGAAATTGCTGCCTATTTTGAAGATGACGACGCGCCGCTGCCATCAATGGAGGAGTTTGAGCAAGTCGTTACCGAATTGCTGGCCCATCCCGCCTTGGATGGCTGGTCATTTAATAACCGGCTGCTGCTCCAATCCCTCGGTGCAGTGGGTTCCTCGTTGGCAAAACTGCCCGTGCAAGAAGTTGCCGCGGTCATGCTGCGAGAGCTGGCGCAACGACCAGAGTATACACAACTGCTTGCGGCGCTAACGGCAGCATTACGCGCCCAGGCGATCTGGCTGCATATGGCGGGCAATGTGGAGAGTGCCCGGCGCGCCCATCTCCTGGCACGCACCATGTCGCAATTGCCCCCAACGCAGAATCCCCTGTTGCTGCGGCTGCTGGAAGCGGGGTTGCGCCCGACGTAAATAATAGGGCAGGGGGCAAGACGCCCGCCAAGTCATCTACTGGTAACTTACCGTATAGTCCCCTGGCACGATGCTAATCCAACTCTTACCCGGCTTCAGCGCAATCTCGCTGCCCTGGGCATCAAAAAAGTGTGGCATGTCACCGCGGCTATCGCTGCGCCACGTCCCCACAAAGGCTTGCCCATCACGGAAGACAATCGCCTGCCCGCTGCCAAAGAGGTTAAGGCGAATACTGGTGCTGCCCAAACTGTCTTCGACAATGTTCGTAGCTTCATGCGCGACCACCTGCACGATCACATTCTCCAGCGCTAACTGTGCGCCCGTGTTGCCATCAACATGGGCAACACCGCCGAGGCTGCGCAGATAGCGCCCGCTGCCCGGATCATAAAAATAGCTCACCTGCGAGCCAGTGCCGCTTGGATAAGGGATCGTGATCGAGGTGGCAGCACTGCCACCTCCTGGTAGATTGCCAAAGGTAAAACCGCGAATCGAGGCTGGCTTTTCCACGCCCCAATCGCCCAGCCAGCGATGCAGTTTGGCCGTATCGGTGCGGAGGCGGGTGCGATAGTCTGAGCCGATGCTGACCGAATAGCGGATGTTGGATGCATCATCGAGATCAATATCCATATAGGGAAAAGGCGCTTCGTGCTTCAAGCTATAGCGCACCGGGTCGCTCGCCCCAGAGCAAACAAGCCCCGCATCATAAAGCCCACCCAAGTAATAATTGATCAAACGTGCGCTACGTACTGGCCCCACTTGACTTGCATCACTGCCATAGAAGATGGCACTAAAGCGGGTAATGCCATAGCCCTCCATCAGATATTCATAGACCACGTCGGCTTGGCTGGTGCCAAATTGCGGTCGTGCAGCATAGTCATTGTTGATGCAGACGACAACAGGTCGCTGCCCTGCCCGTTCACCCGGCAAGCCCAGACCGGTTAATGGGTTGGAGCCACCGGGGGCGGGGAAGTTGCCCGGCCCTGGCATCCCTGGCGCAGTCGCCGCTGCCAAATCCGCCGCGCTTTTTCCACTCCCACCTCCACCACCCACAGGCACATTCGGTGTGGGCGGAATCTCCGGTACGGGTAACGCAGCCAATGCCTCACTATCTGGCATATCCACCAACAGGAATTCGGCACTCATCCAGCTTTCGACATTCATGCCAGCCGGACAGCAGATACGCAGCCAGTCGCCTGTTTCTGTGCGTCCAACCACTTCCAGATCCGTTCCTGACAGAGCTTCACCTACCACTGGATAATTCGTGCCAGGCCCCCCGCGCACATTGACGCGGGGCGCGGTAATGGTAGCAGGCAGGGCCGTCACACGTGGTGCCGGTGTCACCGTGGGCAACAAGGCGGCTAACGAGTTGGTACTGGTGTTGGTTTGCGTTGCCCTGATGCGGGTGCGGGGTGGGTTGGCCTTGCTGGTCGGGAGTTCTTGGCCGAGCATTGCGGCCAAACCGGCCTGTTCTACCGGCGTTCTACTGGCTCTAGGGGTGATTACTTTGGGGGTGAGGAGAGCATTAGGCGTGTTGGGTAGTGGACTGGGCGATACGGGAACTTCCTCGGTAGCAGCCGGTAGACAAGCCGCCAAGACGAGGACGAGAAACAGAGCTACGCTTAGGGTAAGGCGATGACGATTGGACACGATGCAGACCCCGTTCGATAGCAGATCGAGCAGCCAGTGAATATTGGCTACCCTATTTGACGAGCTAGTATGATAGATTGGTCTAGAAACTATGCGCTGTGAGGCACTGACAGGGGGTCGTGTCCGCCTAAGTCCCGTTTATGATAGCGTTTGTGTGAACCAGTCGTCAAACATGTAACCGTACAAACGGTTGCCCACCTCTTAGGATGCGGGTATAATATGAAGATTGCCCACAGCATGCCTCAGACTGAGGTTGTTGCTCTTCCGGCAAGGAGAACTGACAATGGACTTGAATAACCTGATCACCCCTATCTTAATCTTGGCAGTTATCGTGATTATTGCGCGGGCTGCCATTAAAGTTGTGCCTGAATATGAGCGAGGCATCGTCTTTCGCTTGGGGCGCGTGCAAGAAGCCAAAGGGCCTGGAATTTTTGTCATTATCCCGCTGGTCGATCAGATGATCCGTGTGGATATGCGTACGGTCACGATGGATGTACCCACGCAAGAGGCGATTACCCGCGACAACGTAACAGTCAAGGTCAACGCTGTCTGTTATTTCCGCGTGATCGATCCGGTGGCGGCGGTGGTCAATGTCGCCAACTATCTGCTGGCAACTGGGCAGATTGCCCAGACCACGCTGCGTTCGGTCTTGGGCCAAAGCGAACTGGATGAACTGCTTTCGCAGCGTGACCAGATCAACCGCCAACTCCAACAGATCATTGACGAGCAGACTGAGCCCTGGGGTATCAAGGTGAGCATCGTCGAGGTTAAAGACTTGGAGCTGCCTCAAACGATGCAACGCGCTATGGCACGCCAGGCAGAAGCAGAACGCGAGAAGCGAGCCAAGGTCATCCACGCCGAGGGTGAATTACAGGCATCGCAACAACTGGCCGAGGCTGCACGTATCATGTCATCTGAGGCGGGCGCACTCCAATTACGCTATCTGCAAACGCTTAACGATATTGCCGCTGAACACAACAGTACGATCGTCTTCCCCTTGCCCATTGAACTTTTACGCGGCTTCATGGGGCCAGAGACAACGACGACAAAGTCTACTAGCAACGGCAAACCGACCTCTCCTCCAGTCTAAATTTTGCCTAAGTTCCTATCATGTAAAATCAGGTTATGACAGATCAAGTAAACCCAGATCGTCCCAAAGAAATTACAGCTGACCGCAATGCCGGCGCGTTGCGCATTACCTGGCAAGATGGTCATGCTAGTGTCTACCCATTACAGTGGCTGCGCTCAAATTGTCCTTGTGCCACCTGTCGCGAGGAACGACGCGCAGCCGCACTCAATGTCAATGAACTGAAGCTTTTCTCTGGCCCACTGCCCAGCAGCGAAATCGTGGCGGCAGAGTTGGTGGGCCATTATGCGGTGCGCTTTACCTGGGCCGACCAACATTCAACCGGTATCTATGTTTTTTCAGCACTGCGCGCAAGTTGCCCCTGTATCGCCTGTAATCCTGATGGCCCGCCACCCATATTGGCAGATGTATAATTGACCCAAGTTGGTCACCCCGCGAGGGTCTCTCCGCTCTAGTGCGTTAGCAGAGAGATGACCTCCGGCCTGTTATCAAACGCGCCCAATGGGCTCCCGCCATTGGGCGTGGCATGAC
>CAMPHP010000234.1 GCA_946885925.1 uncultured Litorilinea sp. | reverse complement strand
GTCAAAGCCAAAGTTGGTGTGTTCGCGTTCCTGCCAGCCAGCACCAACCCCTAACACCAAACGCCCACCCGAAAGATCATCCACATCCTTACCCATGCGCGCCGTAAAAACCGGATGGCGAAAGGAAACGGGTGTCACCAGCGGGCCAAACTCAATGCGCTTCGTGTGGCTTGCCAACCATGTGAGCGAGACCCACAATTCCAACGAATCAAGGTCGGGAGGCTCGGCGTTAGTAAAATGGTCCGAGCGAAAAAGCCCTACAAAGCCCAGATCCTCTACCGCTGGAGCAATGCGTTGAAAACGCGGCCAGTTCAGCCCATTCTGACCCTCCAACATAATAGCTATTTCCATCTTCAATTCCTTCCTATGACTTTGCTTTTTGTATCGATTTAGTGCCTGCGCATAGGGTGTCTAACAATTAAATCAGGTCATGCCGCGCCCTGGGGCGCGGCATGACACGTTAGTTACCGATTAACGCTGGCTCAAACCGGGCTACCTAAACCGCCAGAGCTAAAACAACAGAGTCAAACCGGCAGAGGCCCCCGCACCTGTTCGATCAGGGGGTCAATCGTGTGGATGCGCTCATATTCAGCATTCCAGAACTCCTGATCACTCATCTTGCGTACATAGCTGCCCTCGTAACCAAAACGCATCCACAGATCTTCCTTCATCTGCTGAAGCCGGGCATGTTGCCCTGGGCGATTCAAATCAACGATTTCCCCCAAAGACGCTTCCAAGAATGCGCTCTTTGCCCACATTTCAAGTTGACCATCATCCGGCTTTCCCCCATTGCGTTCATAGAGAGCGCGACTCACCGATGGATAGCGATCATAGGAGTCGGTAGCAATCGTCACAACATTGTCATCGGGCCCCAACCCCAAATACTTAGCTGTCTTGATGGCACCGATAATATTGCAGACACAACTCGGTCCAAACTTGCCTAGAAGCTCAGTCGCCGCTGTATTAGGCACGCCCAGCCGGTCGGTTAGCACCTCGCTGCCATTCTGCATGACTTCCATGCCACGCACTGTATCTTCATCATCGATCAGCATCAACAAATCGGTATTAAAGACATTATGGATCAGCGTCACCATCTTATCGCCGATCCCCTCAATGCGATGTTGCCCCTGTCCCCCATCATAAAGCGTGCTGCACTGCCGCGGCTCCAAAGCTACAATCTTGCTATCATCCCACAGCGACTTAATATAATCGCCCGCAGCCAATGTCCCCGCGCTCCCTGGCGCACTGACAAAGGCAGCAACACCACCATTGCCAATTCCCTTCACGGCTTGCACCGCGGCATCCCCTGTGACATGGCGGTGGAAACGATAATTTGGCAACAACTCAAATTGCGCCAAGACCATGTACTTATCGGGATAGGCGACATAAGCGCTATGAGTGCGCTCCAGCGTCAAGATCACATCCGACTCAGTGCCGGGTGTAAGGTCGAGGTCGCCTCCATAGTTGCGAATACGTTCATATCGTTCCGCGCTCATGTTGTCTGGCATTACCACAATGGCAGGATAGCCTTTAAGCCGGCTTACGTACGCAGTGCCAATACCAAAATTGCCAGTGCTAGGGCCAATGACCGTCTTGGCTCCAGGCAGCAACCCATTTAACGCTTCTTCCTCGGCAAGTGTCGTATACGCAGGGCCGACCTTCATACTCCCGCTGGGAAAAGTACGACCGCTCAAGACCACAATATTGGCCTGAACCCCCGTCAACTCCTTGGGTAATACAATCTTTTCCACCTGCTCGCTTGTGTTCTTCCAATTGATGTTAAACAAGTTGAGCGGATTGCGATCATCTGCACGCGCAGCATTTGCCGCAGCACGCATTTCCTCCGACAACAAAAGTGGGTTGCGCATCTCAGCATAAGTTGGCCCCGGAACAATTGCGCTTGTCATGTACCTTCTTCTTTCTTCGTAATCGCTCTTATCAACGCAAAAGTGCCTCATACTCCTTCCTTGAAGCTTCAGGAAGGTTGTTTCTCATGCCCTACAAAGCTCCAATCAACTTACCCCATAGGCATCAGCGTCGCCAGCGCATCACGTACAGCCGCCAATTCCGGGGCAATCACCACAGGCTCCCCCGTCACCGACATAGCCGCAGCCACATCCTTGAGACCACTGCCGGTGTTAATGACCACCACACGCTCATCCGCGCCCACAAGCCCCTGGCGCACTGCCGCTACCAATCCCGCATACGCCGCGGCCCCTGCTGGTTCGGCAAAGACTGCGCCTCGTCGTGCCAATGGCAGCAACGCCGCCAAAATCTCCTCATCAGGCACGGCAATAAATGCCCCGCCACTCTCACGCACAGCGCGCAGTGCCTTCATGGCATCGCGCGGCGCATCAACACGAATGCTGTCAGCACAGGTTGACGCCTGCACAGGCTCTGGCACTTCTAGTCCCCCACGCCAAGCATTGGCAAGTGCCGCGCTCCGGTCGGACTGGACACCGTAGAGGCGCGGCATCCGGTCGGCCCAGCCCAAGCGCACCAAATCGCTAAAACCTTTGTGGACACCACCTAGAATGCAACCATCTCCAACCGACACGAAGACCGCATCAGGCGTTGCGATCAAGCCCTTGTCCTCCTCACCCTGGTTCGCCAGCCATTTAGCCAGTTGCTCGCCAATCTCAAAGGCAACAGTACGCTTGCCCTCAGTCATATAGGGATTATAGCCTGTGTTGCGATTATACCAACCAAATTCGGCACAGGCAGCGGTACAGAGGTCAAAGGCTTGGTCATAAGAGCCATCCACTGCCAACACCGTGCTGCCATAGACCAACAACTGGGCAATCTTTGCAGGCGGAGCCGTGGCTGGCACAAAAATCACATTACGCTGACCAGCGGCAGCACTCTGCCCTGCCAGTGCAGCCGCTGCGTTTCCCGTGCTCGCTGTTGCCACCACAGGTTGCCGCTGCTCTTGCGCCTTCGCCACAGCAATTGCCGACGCCCGATCCTTGAGCGATGCACTAGGATTGCGTCCATCGTCTTTGATAAACAACTGGCGTATGCCCAATTCAACCGCCAAACGCGGAGCCGCAAGCAATGGCGTCCCACCTACTGGCAGCGGTGGCAAACTGGCACGCTGGGCAATCGGCAGCAAAGGCCAATAGCGCCCAATCGACGGATCCGAATCTTGGGCTAGGCGCGCCGGGTCGAGGACACGCTGGATAGCCGCATAATCATAGAGTACATCCAATATACCCAAGTCGCTACCCTGGTTGGGACGACAGCTACAGACATAGTCAATCTCATCAACTTGATACTGGCGACCACAACGCAAGCAGCGCAGCCCCTCGACAAAGCCTACCCGTGCATCTCCTCGCTCACTAGAGCGCATTCCCACCTCCCTACGCTAGTCCACAGGGGTGATTGACAGCAAAACAACATGGATCATCAGGCGATTCTGCCGTATACTACAGAGAATTGAGCATGAACCAAATCCGGGCTGAAAATTCTATAAAGAACCATAAGGGATTCGATAAACTCGGTCGAAACACCACAACCAATTTACCTTGCATCACGTCATCCATGATGGAGGGTCTCTTTTTTTGTGGGTAAACTGAGCAGTTTGCGGGAAAACATCGCAAGAATACCCATGCCTTCCCACAAGCCGCAGCAACCATTCAACAACAATAGCGTATTGTTGAATGGCTTGTTTATGCGTGCCAATTGTGGCATGGGAGCAACCTTCCTGCAAAGTATGAATTGTCATGGTACAATACGATATGAATGAAGCAAGTTACTTCATAACTTACGAAGTAAGCAATGATAGACTTTTTATCGTCCCTACGCGATAATAACCATACAAAAGGGACGTCATTTTGGAGATGAAGGAATAAGGAATTAGGAATGACCAAACTCGAACGCTATCCAAGTTATGCCGCGTGTGTGGCCCATGCTTTAAGTACGTCACGGCAACCTTTGAGCGTCGATATCCTCCTGACGAAGATTGCAAGCCAACGTCCCTTAGGTAAGGGAGCCCGTAGCGCCGTCTACCGAGCCATTGGTCAACTTTTTCAAGCGGTCTCAGTGGCACCGGGCCGGTATGGCTGGCTCTCCCATCTCCTAGCGGACAGCGTCTTTCGTCATCCTCTAACCAGCGAGGAGGCACGACGCGGATTTCTGTTGCTAGACGAATTAGAACACATCGTCTTCTTCCCGCAGTTCTTCCAGGCCAACCGGCCAGAAGAACGCATACTCAACATCGAGCTCTTTGGCGGCCCCACCATTCAGGCCGAAGCCTCGATTGAGCGCAAGACCTGGTCCTTGCAACTTGGACCAGAGTTCAGCGAGTGGTTTGATGAGCAAGGCGGGCAGAGCAAAGACGATTTGCTAATCTATGTCATTGATGCCGAGGCTGGACAATACCAGTTCCGGCTAAATCTGCGCGAAATGCGCGATGAACGCGCTATTCGCAATCGCAATATCCAGTTGGCACTTATGGCTGAAGAAGTAGTGGCGGAGGATCGTCGTACCCGCCCTGCTGTGCCAACTTGGGAACTCGTGGCACGTTTGATTGGCAGAGGCTTTTTCGCCGATCAGCCCGCCGCTGACGACTTGCACTATGTTCTACACGAGTACAGCATGTTGCGCTTCCGCGAGGGGCTAGGTTACCAGCTTGAAGTTGGCGATGAGAACGAAGATTATGAGAACCGCCGCCAGTTAGCCTATACACTCGCCCTGGAAAGCGATGACGCAGACTCTGTAGGGATTGCGCCCGATCAGCTTCACGAGGGCTATTGGGAGAACATCTCGGACAAGGATGCAACTCCCGACATCTTCAACAATGACGAGTTGAACGATGAGGAGCATTGCGTTTCATATCAGACTTACTTGGACAGTTTCCAAGTTGTAGAGCCCGGTGGCGATCCACTACTCCATGACGACTTCCATCTCCTAGAAGCTGAGTTGGAGATGTTAGTGCGTTTGGAACAAGAGTTTGGCCGGCTTATGCGCGACCAAGAAGAGCGCAAAGAATATCTCGCTGCACTGCTCTTTATCGACCCCGACGAGTTCCTTGAGGGTGGGTGGGATATGCCAGATGATCCCGATACGGCAAGTCCGCCTTTCTGGTCCAACTAGGCACGAATTGTATGCTGATGATTCCGACCGCCGCCACAAAGGTGGCGGTCGTTTTGTCCACAACTACGGACGAGATTCAAATATAACCAAGACTAATGAGTAAACCCGTCAACTGCCGTTATTTTTATGGAGATTACTTTCGCGGCAAAAACAAAGAAGAATGCCGGCTCATCGCTGCCAACCCCGACAATACACGTTCCTGGCACCGCAGTTTGTGTGATCGCTGCCCTGTGCCAGAACTGCTGCTGAAGACCACAAGCAACGATCTCTTGATCGAAGGTGAAGTCAAGCGTAGGTTTTTGCGTGATAACGTGGAAGTAACGTTTGCCATCTGTGGCAAGCATCGCATCCGTCTTGACGATCCACGCCACTGCCCGCAATGCGAAGTAGAAAATGGTGTTGCGTAAGAATTCATCTAATAGTCAGTATAGTTAGACAGCGAATCTGCTCTATGCTACACTCTAGCCAGTGTAGAGTAGTCATGTAGACTCCATACAAATGATCTGGTTTGTATGAGCACAACTAAATCTCGGGGAGCTTGGGGAACCGGGCTGAGAGGGCGATTATTCCATCGCCGACCCGTCAACCTGATCTGGGTAATGCCAGCGAAGGGAAGGCGTTACACCGCATATGCTTGCCTTGCCCTGATCAGGGCAAGGCTTTTTTATTCCAGGAGGAACTATGCGACCACGCACAACTAGATCGATTCCATTTCTCATTCTCAGCGCCCTGCTCATCAGCTTGGCAGCCTGCCAGCCCATCACCAGCAGCCCAAGCACCAGCCAATCCACC
>CAMPHP010000233.1 GCA_946885925.1 uncultured Litorilinea sp. | reverse complement strand
CACTACTCCGTCGCTACCAGTTGGCCGCTGAGATCAAGCCGTGGCAGCGCTGTCTCCGCTGTAATGAACTCCTGGAGCCAGTGGACAAAGCAGAGATTCTTGATCAACTCGAACCAAAGACCAAGCGCTACTTCAACGACTTCAGACGATGTGACGGCTGTCGCCAGATCTATTGGCCCGGCTCCCATTACGACCGTATGCAGGCGTTTATTGACCAGGTGTTTGAGGAAACGTCCAGCCAGGAGTAAGGGCAACGAGTTTATATACACGCAGACGCCTACGATGCCATGAGCACAACTATGCTACGCCAGCAAGTGTTCCTCCAGGTCGCCGCGCTGGCAGCGGCGACCCTGCTGCTCGAAGGCGCGCTATTGCGCCTGCTGGCGGTGGCCCAGTTCTATCATTTCGCCTTTCTGGTGGTCAGCCTGGCACTGCTCGGCTTTGGCGCAAGCGGCACTCTGCTCAGCCTCTCACCCTGGTTACAGGCGATGCCGTTACAACAGTTGCTGCCCGCAGTAGGAGCCAGCTTTGCAGCCAGCGTTGCCGTAAGCTATGCCACCGTCAACTGGCTGCCTTTTGACAGCTTCAGCATCGCTTGGGAACGGAAACAAATCCTCTATTTTATTCTCTACTACCTGGCGTTAGCACTGCCGTTTCTGTGCGGAGGCCTAGGTATCGGCGCAGTGCTGGCTGCCAGCAGTGAGCGCAGCCACCTCGTCTATGCGGCCAACCTGGCCGGGTCGGCAGCAGGCGCGCTGTTGGCATTAGCTTGCCTCTGGCTGGGGGGCGTGCCGTTCACACTCTGTAAGCCGCCAGTCATCGACTAGCAGTCGAACACCGACCAGCAGATGTCGTTGCGCAGTCGCTGATCATCCAGGACAAGTTCGCGGATTGCTTGCGGCAGTTGCTCGCGCTGCCACTGGCATTCCCGACGACCGGCGGACTCGCTCTCCCCCGTTGGCGCGGCTGCCCGCACGGCCTTGATTGCGTAGGCCGCAGCGCCGAGCTCGTGGGCGGCAACATGCGCCGCCGCCGCCGCTTGGGCCGCCGCGTACGCGGCGTGCCGCGCCGCGCCGACCAACTCTCTGGCCGCAGCGTTGGCGAAGCCAGCGGCCGTACGCGCTTGAGTCATCGTAACCTCACCGCGCGTCCACGCGCGAGCCAATTCGATGGCTCGACGCGGCCGGTCGTCATGGGGTTGGATTTCCTCGAATAAGTGCAACACATGCTGCGCGCAATCGGCCGCCCATAGCGCAAGCAGGTGATGATCAGCGTCTTGGAGGGTGCCGCCGCGACGCACAGTGATGAACCTGGGGTCTCGCTTCTTTGGTAATATCATTCGTTAGTTCCTACGGGGAACCCTCTAGATCCCTGCTGCCCAACATAGATTAGGCCGAAGCCGTAAAGCCAATACTTGCCCAAACACTCATGAGAATAACGCAAAGTAAAAGGTATTGAGCACGACTTGTTGAAAGAGAGAGTCCCCCAAAGTGCTAGCCAGGTGCAATCAGCACGCTTGCAGCCCAGTCTCGGGGGATACATAGGCTTTACTTCCCATTAGAACTTGGATATGTGGGTCTCCTTGGCAGTGATGAACTCTAGTAGAGCGGGCACCCCAGCCTGGGTTTGCTCGATGCCACGCTGGATTGCTGGAATGATTTGGTCTGGCGTGGTTACACGTTCGCCATAGCCGCCAAAAGCTTGCGCCATAGCCGCGTAATTGCCGGAAATGTCTGTAGCCCCATACTTTTGTGTAGAAACGGGCATAATGGGAATTTCAATCGCCATAGAGAAGTTGTTGAGCAAGATGGACAAAATGGGAATGCGTTCGCGCACGGCAGTTTCAAAATCCATGCCCGTAAAGCCAATGGCGGCATCACCCCAGACGTTGATACAGAGCTTGTTCGGGCAGACCAATTTCGCACCCATGGCAAGACCCAACCCATATCCGAGTTGGGTGGTCTTGCCCCAACCAATGTAGCTGAGGGGGGTGGTCGACTCCCAAAAGGGCGAGAGTTGATCGCGCGGGCTGCCAGCATCATGGGTGATCACGGTCTGGCTCACGTCCACCGTCTGTAATAAATCCCAAAGCACGCGATAGGGTGATAGTGGCGTCTCATTGGAAGTTAATTTGGGCTGCCATTGTGCTAACCATTTTTCTTTGATAGTGGCAATCTGTTGGGCCGTTGGCTCAGCCCGCCCACGCGGCTCATTGTGTAAGATCTGGCGAATTTCGCTAATCAGGCTGCACAGGGTTAGTTTGGCATCACCCACCAGCGCATAATCCACCGGCACGTCTTTGTGGAGATCGGCTGGGTCCAATGTGGCATGCACCATCGTCTTGCCTTTTGGCATGGCAACGGCAAAACTGCTGGTCGTGAAGCTACAGCCAATGCCAAAAATAAGATCAGCATCGTGGAGAAAACGATGCAGCGCTTCCGGCACAGCACGCCCACCTGCTCCGAGGGAGAGAGGATGGTTCTCAGGAAACGCGCTTTTGCCGTTTAGACTTGTCGCCACTGGTGCTTCCAGTAATTCGGCCAGTGTACGAAGCTCTTCCCATGCCTTGGCATAGTGAATACCCTGTCCAGCATAGATGACGGGTCGCTCGGCGTTGAGCAGGACTTCGGCGACCTGGCGGACTGCATCAGGGTCGGGTGCGGAGCGCGTCCTGGGCGCAGGCTTATAGTCAAATGGGATACTCAATTCCGCGTCAAAAAGGTCTGATGGGATTTCCACAAGCGCTGGACGCGGTCGTCCATTGCGCACAGCGGTAAAAGCTCGGCGCATGGCTGGCCCCACAGCATCAGGTGTGGTTAGCTGTTCGGAGGATTTGGTGACATGGCGAAAGTTCAGTGCCGACAGGAAATTAGGTTGCACATAAGACTGGGCGCGCGCATAGCCACCGGGCAAGACCACAACGGGGGATGATTCGCCATACGCCTGGGCTACGCCACCAAAAGCATTTTCTGCGCCGGGTCCGCTTTGCATGCAAAAGACACCGATACGCTCACCCGATGTCATTCTACCCACGGCATCGGCCATGTGCAGCCCGATACGCTCCTGGCGCACAATAATCGTACGAATATCAAGCTTGGCAGCAGCCTCAATGAGGGGGTTGACGGGATAGGCAAAAAGAATCTCCACCCCTTCTGCCTTGAGGGCATAGGCAATCGCATCAGCCACATTCATGAGTTCCTCCACTCGTCTCTGTGAGATCAGATGATATTAGATTAGATGATCCAACCATCGACTATCTGGGGATGGCTGTACTTGCCAGGTAGCTACCTAGGAAGTACCGGGGAGTGCCATTGCTCACACTTTATCACCTATATACAGAGAAACAAAACCGGATTCTGACTATCTCCTACGCGTTTTGCAACCGCTACTTTCCTAGTTCGCGAGCGCTCCAAGAGGGCCGTTTTGCAGGCGATTGACACTACAGTTACCCAACGCGTAAAATTGCTTTGTTGCAACTTGTCAGACCAGTAGCATGGATCAGAAGGGTACGTTTATCTACTCAAGACGTCCACAAAGACTACCTACTTCTGCATTCCCCAGGCGACCAACCCTCCGGTGCCGTGACTAAGGATGCTGCCGCCGGTTGCACAATCGCCATCGAACAGCCATCGAATCGCCACTTCCACACACATTCTGTACAAAGACCGATGAAAGCACTTTCCTCCCGCCAGGGTGTGCCGGTCAATCCCTCGTTATGCAGAAGGGTGCAAAGCCGCAAACTGTTTCGGGCCAATAGGCAAACTTCAAACATTCGTGCGATTAACCAGGAGGAACTCATGAAGAAGCAGACTCATCCAGAGCGCCACGAGCAGCCGAGCATGCTTGCGTCAAGCCCACTTACACGCCGCCGGTTCCTACAAGCGAGTGGCACTGCCGCGGCCGGGCTTATGCTCGCTGCCTGTGCGGTGCCATCTGCGCCCGCCGGGAGTGAAAGCGGTGCTGCAGCCGAGACCACTACGCTAGAAGTTCTAAACAACAACTGGGGCGAACTCTATAACGGGCTGATGGAGAAGATCGGCGAGGACTATACTGCTGCCAATCCCGGTGTGCAGATTGACTGGACCTTTGAACAGGAATGGAGAACCAAACTGCTTACGCTGGTTGCTGGTGGCACGCCGCCGGATGCCGCCTATACCAACTGGCAAGCGCAGGCCAACTTGGCACAGAAGAACACCTTCATCCCCCTCGACGATTATGTGGAAGCGGCTGGCCTCACACGCGAGGATTTCATCATCTCGATGTACGACGCTAGTGTGTGGGATGGCACACTGTATGCCATCCCGGGCGGTGCTGACTATATTGCGCTCTTCTGGAACAAAGATGTCTATGCCGATGCCGGTCTGGACCCAGAGCAGCCACCAGCGACCGCCGACCAATTATTGGAACAAGCAGAGGCGATGCTCCAGGTAGATGCTGATGGCAATATCAGCCGCGTCGGCTATATCCCAGAGGCATCTCATTACATCACATGGGTCTACCTCAATGGCGGCGATTTCTATGATGCCGAGAACCAAGTAGTGACCGCCAACAGCGAGATCAATGTGCAGGTCTTTGAGTGGTTGATGGAATATGTTCGAGTATTGGACATCAACAAATTGGCCGCTTTTAACAGCAGCCGGCCTGGCTTCTATGAGGCCGGTAATCCGTTTGCCACGAAGCAGGCAGGTGCCCGCTTTGATGGCTTCTGGTACTACGATGCGCTCGACCAATTTGCACCCGACATCAACTACGGTGTCGGCTTTATCCCAACACCAACGGGGAGCGAAGAAGAGCGGGCCAATTACCTCATCCAGGGTTGGATGTACACCCTCCCGGCTGGTGGCGAGCAGCCTGATGCTGCCTGGGATTTTGTGCGCTATGCCTTCGTGGATGAGGCCGCGCGCATGGGCTATCTAACGCTGAACGGCCCATGCGTGAAGAGCGCATTCCCTGCCTTTGAGGAAGGTTTGCGTGCCCAGATCGGTGAGGATAACCGGCTTTCGCCTTATCTGAACGTCTTTACCCAAACTGGTGCGGCAGGGACAAAGCACTGGCCCAACATGCCAGTCAATGGTTTCTATTACGATGAGATCGTGCGAATTTGGGACTTTGTCACACGTGGCGAAATGACAGCCCAACAGGCGCTCGACGAGGTTACCCGGAATGTTCAAGCCGAGTTGGAGAAGGGTGCGTAGGCCAAAGGGCCACAGCCTGCAGGAGTCTATATTCGGAAGATGGATTCGAGAGATGGGGGAGTGCTCCTCCCCTATCTCTCCTTGACGAGGAGTGGTCATGACCGATATCGCAATTCCCCCGACCACACAGAAGCACAGTTCTGCGCGCCGGAGGATGAGTGCCCTGACCCGGCGCAACCTCAGGCACGGGCTGATCTTCATTGCACCTTGGATCATTGGGTTTACGCTCTTCACGGCCTACCCGATCCTCGCCTCTCTGGTCTACAGCTTCACTGACCATGACGTACTGACGACATCTACATTCGTCGGTATTGCCAATTATCGCGACCTTCTCACCACAGACCATCTATTTTTCAAGGCAGTCACGAATACCTTCTACTTTGCGCTTGTTTCAATCCCGCTTACTATTGTGCTGGGGGTTTCGATTGCGCTGCTACTGAACCTTGAGGTGCGCGGCATGTCCATTTACCGGACAGTCTTCTTCCTGCCTAGCATCGTGCCACAGGTCGCCTCGGCTCTCCTATGGGCCTGGATCCTCAATCCCCAATTCGGCCTGGCTAATTCCATTTTGAAGTCAATCGGGCTGCCGCAACTTGGCTGGCTTAGACCAGACCGGATCACTAAGCCAGCCAAGGTGCGGCAGCCCGGTTGTCGGCAAAATGGACTTAGCCAGGCCGAATTGGGGATTGAGGTTCCCGGGC
>CAMPHP010000232.1 GCA_946885925.1 uncultured Litorilinea sp. | reverse complement strand
ATATGGAGAATTATAGAATTTATCGTTTGACATGTCAACTTACAGTTATTCTATTATTCTATACTCTTATGTCATGACCTCTCATATCATTAGTGAACGAGCGTACAGTTCTGTCTAGCTCGTTTTGGTATAATTGTTGGCTGGAGTAACACAGTGGTTTTCTTCTCAACTTTAGTAGTCTTGCATACCGTTTGCATTGCATTAGACCTATGCTAGAGGTATGTTTGGTTGGGAATCTTTTATACGCTGCGTCTCGTCATATAGGTGTATAGTCTCTTAACAGTCACCGGCCACGGTAACTAACATTTATCTGAGGGGTACAACGTACAGAACGAATAATGAGATTCGACCGATTTACAGAAAAGGCCCAAGAAGCCGCCATGCGGGCCTATGAGATCCTACAGCGCTATAAGCATACCCAAGTAGATACTGAGCATGTCTTCTTGGCCCTGGTGGAACAAAGTGGCGGGGTAATTCCCCAGATTTTAGAAAAGCTCAATGTTTCGGTCGATGGTATTCAGCAAAAATTAGAAGCCATCCTCGAAAATGCACCCAAGTCGGGCGCGACGCCCTATGGTGCAACGCCGACAGCCCAAGTATTTATTACTCCGCGGCTAAAGCGTGTCATGGATGTAGCAAATGATGAAGCGAAGAAGCTGAATGATGAATACATCAGCACCGAACATCTCTTTTTGGGCATTGTGAACGAACGCAATACGCCCAGCGCCAATATTTTGCGCGAAGCGAATGTGACCAAAGAACAGGTCTATGCCATTATTGAAGAAATCCGCAATGGTCAACGGGTGACAGAACCCAATGCGGAGAGCAAATATCGCGTCTTGGAGAAATATGGTCGCGATTTAACTCAATCGGCACGCGAAGGCAAGCTTGACCCTGTGATTGGTCGCGACAGCGAAGTTTTGCGTGTATTACAGGTGCTTTCACGCCGCACCAAGAATAACCCAGTTTTGATCGGTGAGGCAGGCGTCGGTAAGACTGCAATTGTTGAGGGCTTGGCCCAACAGATTGTTGCCAACGATGTGCCTGAACCGTTGATGGGCAAGCGAGTTATTTCGTTGGATCTGGGTGCCATGCTTGCCGGAACACGTTTCCGTGGTGAGTTTGAAGAACGACTCAAGGCCGCCATCGAAGAAGTACAACGCAGCGAAGGGGAGATTATCCTCTTTATTGACGAATTACATACCGTGGTGGGTGCGGGCAACGCTGCTGGTGCATTGGACGCCAGCAATATGTTGAAGCCAGCTTTGGCACGTGGCGAACTTCAGTGCATCGGCGCAACTACGCTGGATGAATATCGCCAGCACATTGAAAAGGATTCGGCCCTAGAACGCCGGTTTGCGCCGGTTTATGTGGACGAACCTAACGTCGAAGATACCATCGCCATTTTACGTGGGCTGCGCCACCGCTATGAAGAGCATCACAACGTTGTCTTTGACGACGAAGCTCTGGTGCAAGCGGTCAAGCTGAGTCATCGCTATGTGACCGACCGGCGCTTGCCTGACAAGGCAATTGATTTGATTGACGAAGCCGCAGCCAAGCTGCGCGTCGCGATCTACTCCATGCCGAATTCGCTCAAGGAAGCGAAGAACAAGTTGGAGCAGTTGATTGCAGACGAGGAGGCTGCTTGGGCAGCGCGTGACTATGAGAATGCCGCGCAATATAAGACAGATCGCGTGCGTCTGGAAGATCAATACAACACGGATGTAGAAAAGTGGCGTAACGAAACCGGACTGGACGAGGTTGTGGATGTCAATGACATTGCCCAAGTCGTCAGCACTTGGACAGGCATTCCTATGTCCAGCATGGTTCAGACCGAGTCCGAGAAGTTGCTGCACATGGAAGAGGCATTGCAACAACGCATTGTCGGCCAAACGCGTGCAGTCGAAGCGGTCAGTGATGCTATCCGCCGTTCACGCAGCGGGTTGAAGGATCCCCGACGACCGATTGGGGTCTTCCTCTTCCTGGGGCCCACAGGTGTGGGTAAGACGGAACTGGCGAAGGCATTGGCAGGCTTCCTCTTTGATGACGACGAGGCACTGCTGCGCGTTGATATGAGCGAGTACCGTGAGCCGCATACCGTGTCGCGCCTCTTTGGTGCGCCTCCTGGTTATGTGGGCTACGATCAGGGTGGTCAATTGACCGAACAAGTGCGCCGCCGGCCCTATCAGGTCATCCTCTTTGACGAGGTGGAAAAGGCGCATCCAGAAGTCTGGAACTCGTTACTCCAGATTATGGACGATGGTCGCTTGACCGATGGACAGGGACGCGTTGTGGACTTCCGCAACACGGTGGTCATTATGACCAGCAATGTCGGAGCCGAGGCTGTGAAGCGCGGGCCTTTGGGCTTTGCGACACCGGAGTTTGATGAAAGCAAGTATACGCAAAGCGAATACAGCAATCAACTCAAACGGCTCTTCCGGCCAGAGTTTTTGAACCGGATTGATGAGACCATTGTCTTTGATACCCTGACCAAGCCGCAGATCCATGAAATTGTGAAACTGCTCATGGCAGACATTAGCAAGCGCATGGAAGAGCTAGGCTTCTCGGTCGAACTGACCGAAGCAGCAGCCCATTACATCGGCGAGATCGGCTACGATCCGAACTATGGTGCACGACCATTGCGCCGCCTGCTCCAACGCCGAGTGGAGAACGAATTGAGCAAGCGGCTCTTGCGGGGAGACTACGCCACTGGTGATCATGTGGTGGTGGATTACGACCCGAACTTGGAAGGCGAGAACAAACTCACCTTTACCAAGGTAGAGCAAGCGCCAATTGCGGTTGAATTACCGGTCAGCCGCGAACAAGAATAAACATTCTTCTTTCGAGAAGCTGCACAACGAGGTGCAGGCTTCTAGAGGGGTCTTCTGCAAGACCAGGGGCGCGTCCACATCGGATGCGCCCCTTTCTATTTATCAACCAACAGTGAGCTCCTCTAGTAGTGAGATCCACCAGCAGTGAGATCCACCAATAGCGAGACGGATCATTCACGACGCGGTGAACTACCCTGTGCGGCAGCCAATTGTTGACGAAGGCTCTCATTTTCGGCTTTTAATTTCGCGATCTCGGAACGCAGTTCAGCCTCGGTGGCATAGAAGCTCTCTACCCCTCGCCGCCAATAGAGCCAATCGATCACCCATTCCACTATCCACCCGATAATGATCCCCCCCACCAACGCAATCCAAATTTCCATAAACTCCCCTTGCTGACTCGATAGGTTTAGAACTTACGCAGTTGGCATGCTCCGATCAAGTGCATAAGTTCTAAACACATAGCACTCGCGCCGGATGTGATCCAACTTTCAGTGCTACGATCTTACCAGCAAACCTCCAGATTGTTAACAACCACTTCTTTGTGTGGAGTACCTTTTATGTTGCCTAGCCCAGTACTCCCGCGCCTATCAACCAGGCTGCGGAGAGCCTTGTATCGCGTGTCAGATGGGGGAGGGCTGCCACTGCCACTCTCGGAGCAAAACCTAGTTCAACCAGCATCGCCACAACCTTCTTCATCACCCACTCGTGATTAGGAATCTCTGCCACTTCTATCCGTGCAGCGCGGGCAATCGTTGCCAAGAGATCGGATGCGGCGACGGTCAAAGGGAGTGTCAATGCAACCGTGCGGATAACGTCCCAATTGGGAACAAGATAATTACTGGCGCTTTCTTCTTTGTATCTTGACCCACTCGTATACATTTGCCCGCCGTTGTACAGTTGCCCGCCGTTGTACAGTTGGCTGTACAGGTAAAATCCGTCATTGCCAAGTTGGGGGCGGCGCAGACCATCGGTTGCTTTGTCAATACGTGCTGTATCGGTACCTGCTTTGTCGATACCTGCTTTGTCGATACAGAGAGACAGCATTCCATTGTCACTCCCCATACGACTTTGTAAAATGAGTTCCTGAGGCCGCAGATAGTAGGCGGCAAACAACTCGCGCGCCTCTTCTGCATACGGCAGCAAGCGCAAGGGCAGCCCAAAGGGATCAAAGTAGTCCTCCAAGATAGTTTGCATAGTGGGAGATGCCCCACAGATTTGCACTAATCGTCCTCCATCGCCACCTCCGACAAGGAGTAACGATGCGAGATCAGCCCCAACAAGGGTGATGGTGTATAGCACCCCATCGCCAGGAACAACACTCCGATCCACACGATGGCCCATCGTATCTAACGCGACAACGACAATGGGACGTCGCATGCAAGAGCCAAGCTGCAATGTCACCGCCACCGACGGCATAGGCAGTTTCACCTGAAGACCCTGATCGTCAAATTGAATACCAACGGGCATTCCGCCGCTCGCCGCCTTCACCACAGGCGCGGTCTTGCCTCGTGCAACAATCTGATAACCGCCCAGGGCAAAGAGAGCAGGCAAGGGTTCATCCGGTACATGCTTCTGGAATCCTATTGATGTGACGGTTGTCGCATCAACATAGTGCAAATAAGGATGATGTAAATGAGCAGATTGTAAGTAGGGAGCAGCGAATTCGAATGTCACGATTAGCTCCTTATACTAGCTCCTTATACAGGGAGAGCGATCGAGGATGATACTGAGTGGAGAAATCACGCTCACGAATGGTCATAGCTAATGAATGGTCATAGGACGAGCGGCGTGCCCACCAGGGGATAAGCACGCCGCGTCACCCGCGTTGGAGAAGCATCGAACTCTGAGTCAGGGATGTTGTGCCAGACTGCCGTCTACGCGTACAGTGCAGCCATCCCACCCACCCAATATCGTCGAGTCCTCCTATCGTAAGTGGAGAAAGAAGAGAAGCGAGGGATACCTCTCGACCTTCCGCAGGTTGACAGTCTGACAAGCTCTAGCTAAAGTAAGGGAATCTACTGTGGCGTTGCCCTTACTATAGTGTGGCATCACGCCGACATTTCGGCGCAATACGCCGAATCCACACCAAATTTGCTCCGAGATTTCATTCTATCTCTCTGCAGGAGCTAGCTGCATGCGTGAGTCTCCCACACAATTTGCCGAAGCTTTAAGCCGCGCCATTCAACGCGCCAAAGCGATTGAAGGGAAAAGCATTGCCATCATTCAAGATGAGCTAGGCTATGCGATTGGGCGCGAGGGGCGTACTGCGATTGAATATTATCGCAAAGGACATGTTCCACCGCAGTTGGCGGTTGTGGAGACACTGGCGCGCGAACTGGTGCAGCGGGCACAACTAGAAGAAGAATGGCTGTTGGATTTCCTGCGCTATGCCGGACATCCTGCACCGGACCAACTGGTCAGTGAGCTATTTCATGCCCCATCTCATGAGCACACCACTGTCACACCAGCCTTGCATTCGATGACATTACCCGTGGGGCAGCTGCCGTTACCCAGCCCACTCCCCAGAGGCTCGGTCATGCCGCTCAGTCGCAATCCGCACTTTGTGGGTCGCGAACAAGATCTGCTCAACCTTGCGCGCGCCTTTAACACGGGCCAGACTGCGGCAGTCAGCCAAGTGGGAACTGCCGCGATGACTGGGCTAGGCGGCATGGGCAAAACCCAACTCGCCAGTGAATTTGTCCACCGCTACGGCCAATTTTTCCCTGGTGGCGTTTTTTGGTTGAGCTTTGAGAATCCGCAAGCTGTACCCGCAGCGATTGCCTATTGTGGAGGTCCAGGCGCAATGGAATTGCGCCCCGACTTCACGAGCCGCCTGCAAGAGGAACAAGTTCGGCTTGTACAAGCGGCTTGGCAAGAGAGTACGCCGCGGCTTCTGGTCTTTGATAACTGTGAAGATCCCGCGTTATTAGCCCGCTGGCGACCAACCGGCGGTGGCTGTCGTGTACTCGTTACCTGTCGCCGCGGGGAGTGGGATCCGATTCTTGATGTGGAGGTGCTGCCGCTCGGTGTCTTAGACCGCACTGAGAGCGTGGAACTCCTGCGTCGCCATGTGC
>CAMPHP010000231.1 GCA_946885925.1 uncultured Litorilinea sp. | reverse complement strand
TACAAAACAATCCGGTACAAAACAATAAAGAGACAGTAAACGTATCGAGCAGCCCCAATGCTGGCTTGAACTAAGTCAATCGATAATCGGCAGAATCCATGACCACGACGCGCATCTTGTGTTGATAGATTGGAGCCACCTCAATCTCTTGGCTCACCGTCGCACGCTCACCCGGATATGCAGCTGGCGCGCTCACATGAAATGTAATGAGATTCGCCCCAGCCGCAGGATAAGGACGCTTAGGATGGATTAAGCGAAAGGAGACTTGCTTCTCCGCATTGGGGAAGAGCACTGGCCCTGGCCCAATCTCATACGAATCAGGGTCCAGTCCCTCAAGTTCAATCTTGAACTGAACCGCGGCCTTATTCCCCACATGGTGAATTGTCAGCACGCCGGTTAATGGACGATCCAGCGCCAATGTGCGGCTTGCCATCTCCAGCTTTAGCTTTACAACTTCGGAGTAAACTGTCCCACCGTGAATGATCAACGAATATTCGCCAATCTTCAGCAGGTCACCACCAGCCACCTCCGCCGAAGAACGAGGGGCAATGGTGCTCGTGGGCGTCCCAGCGAGGCTCTCGGTCGCTGTCGCTTTGCCACCTTGGGCATAGACCAAAATATCTTTGTCACTCAAGTTAATCAGTCGCAACCCTAGGCTGTTTACCGGCGATGGTAGCAACTGGGCATGGCGCGGGGCAATGCCATTTTCATAACCATCGTCCAGCACAAGATCATTGCGCGCATCGCGCCCAATCTGGATGATCGGCTTATCGAGTACAAAATCCTTGCGCCAGCCAAGTTTATTGATAACTTCGATGCGGCTTTCTTGAGCCATACGTATTATCCTTGCTTCCCCCAGGACTGTCACCACAAAAAGCTTACCAAATTGACAGCTACTTGTCTCCAAAAGTATTCACAGAAGGCACCTAAATGCACTCTGTAAAGACACGGCATAAAGATACAGTGTCAAGATAGATTATGCAGGAGATTGTTGGCGCGCCGCGCTAGTGCGTTCTTGGCGATGGGCTGCGGCCCACAACACTAAGTTTGCCCCCCACTCTTGAGCATCGCGGATTTCACTCCGTTGGGCGGGGCGACCACGCCGCTCACCGCGCCAGAGACAACCATAATCCGCCGTGCTCATGATCAGACCATCACCCACCTGCACCTGGGATGAGCCCTGGGTCTCAAAGCCCGCTGGTGGTTGCGCAAAGAGAAAGGTTGTTGAAAAGATCGGATGCTTGCTGGCTAGCGGTTCCATCTTGGCACCAAAAGCACTCACCAAGTCCAGAAAGACCCCATCGGCTGGCGGATCGCCCTCATGGTTCCGGCGACAGCCCTCATAGAAGATCACGCCCCCCTCCTGCCAATAGGCATAAAGGGCCATCATCTCGTCATTGTTCAGTTGCACTTGATCGCGCCCAACCAAATAGATCAAATCATAGCGGGATAGCTCACCCAACAGCGGCACACCCCGATCGACCCAGACTTGCCCGGCACCGCTCAGCCTGATACTAGCCGCCAAAGCCGCCATGCCTTCACCATGCTTTGCGCCCTCTGTGCCACGCAAGGAAACCACGCCAACAGTCACCACCGGCTTATCTTGTTGGCCGATTGTTCGACGGTAACGCATGTCAATCTCGTTACCGCGGGGGTGATTTGGATCTTTAGCTGCTACGATGGGTGCTGTATTGTCGCGCCGCCAAATGCGCGCAACTTCAATGTGTGGCGTTGGCGGCAGATCAGTGACAGCTTCCAGGCTGTACTGTGCCTGGACATAGAGCGGAGCATCTTCTTGGACTCGGCTGCCACTGCTTTGTGGGCGACTCTCATTATACGTCACAATGAGATAAAGACGCCCTTCCGTGTGCCCCAGATCATACGCACGCGGCTCTGGTATCACAATCGTCTGCCCAATCGAATCCATCGCCAATCCTGGCAGCACATAAACCGAGCTATCGGCTGGATCACTGGCAATCACCTCTAGACCAGTGACAATTCCCGCGCCATGATAAAGCAGGGTATGCAGGCGATTAATCTGGCGATGATAATCGTGAGCTTCTTCCCACACATCCGCGGTCACCGCCATACCATCAACCGCACGAATTCGCTTGCGCGGAAAGAGACCTACTACTTCCCTGTTAAACATACCTTGTCCTCAATCATCGTTCTCAACGATTGTTTTCAACACTGGTGCAGTTCTCGCTGCTAATCGGTGACCGGAAGAATTTCCAGCCGGTAGCTGGTATGGGCGGGCTTTTCCGCCATGATCATACGGTCGATCAGGGCACGTCGTTGCTTTTCCAACCGTGCAATCTCGCGTGCGGCAACCTCTTCGTCAAGGTCGGCTGCTGCCACAATTGGACGCAAGCGCACTTTGACCGTAAAGGTGTGGGGCTGATTCCCTGTGCCCAAGGCAACTCCCACGCCCAAACGGGCCATCCGCCCCAACGTCATGTTCTTGGCGCGTCTTTCCAAAATTTCCACAGGCTGCTGGGTAAAAATCTCCAAATAACGCTGTAGCGCAGCGCGTGTACCACGACGGCGATAGAGCCAGATAACCGAGTTCAGCAACTCACGTTGCTGTGCTTCACTCCAATTGCCATCCAGCACCAAATCAAACCAAGATGCCAGCCAGGGCAGAAACCGCGCCGGGGTCAAGTCTGGATCAAAATAGTTATGAATCTCAGAGATCTGTTGTTCAATGGGTGCCAGGAAGCTCTCAAAGAGCATCAAAAAGCGCCCCATGAATCCATCTTGCTCATACAACGAAGGAAGATGATCCAGATAGCGCCCCCTGCGGTGAATGGCTACGCTAGCCGCCGCCGTACTAAGCAATTGCTCCCCTCCCCCGTCCAAAAGTGCCAACGAAGCAGTGCTATGCAATACGGTGTCGTGATAGACAGGCAGGACAACAGCCGTTACCACAAATTCATGTGATGTCCCCGCCTCTTGGGGCTCTGCTACACGCCAGACCATATCCTGGGCCGGGCGTACGGGTTCAATGGGAAGCGTTGGCTGGTGGGGCACTCTTACCGGGAACGGCTCACCATCGGCCCCTGGCAGCATGACCAACTCACGCGCGGGAGCTTCCATGACGGAATAGAAGATCGGCATCAGTCCGCTGTCCACAGCATGATAGGTGTCAATCTCTAGTCCGGCAGGCACCTGGACGCGCACTGCAAAACCTGGTACGGCGGCACGAATGTGGATACGGGTATAGAACGAGACCACTTCTCCTGGGTAACGACGGCTCTGATCGGCCACATGGTCAACAGTGATAGCCGAACGGGCAGGCCCTAGTGCATCCTCCACACGTTGACCACGTTCACGCACTGCAAGTTCATTCGAAACCGTTGCGTCACTTGCGAACGCCGCCAAGGATGCAGTGGTTGGCGGAGTTTGCTCCATCATAATTCCACCAACTCGATTTCATGCTCCAAAGAGCAAAGCAAGCTATCGGCAGGCACGAGCAGCACCTTGCCAGTGACAAGGTTCAGCGTATTGTCTTGACCACCTGCACCCGCAAGATTACCCGCAGTTGCGCCAGCAAAATCCTCCAACTGCCCCAATGGAGGAGCTTCCTTGTTGGGCAGAACCGGACGTTGGCGAATCTGCACATCCAGCACATGCTTTACCCCTGGCACTTGTTGGATGAGTGAATACAACTCGGCCACATAAAGCGAACGCCCAAAGGGCCATCCTTGCCAGTTGGGGTCAACCACACCTTCCGGCAACAAGTTCTGCCCGGATGGAGCCAAGGGGGACAGATATTGGCGCAACACCTCTGCAACGCGGCCAAGCACAATTTCAGGGCGAATATGCTCACTCACAACAATTTCAGCGCGCACTTTAACGCCGATATATTTCGGCTCACGCACGCGCAGCATCGTGGTCAACAAGCGATACTCGTCTAAATACTGTTGCACCCGGTTGATCGTGCGCTCGGTCAATTGCAAGCGGGAAAGATCCCCGGCAAAGATCGCATCCGCGACAGCAGGCACAACAAGCAATTCAACCATGCCCGGTGGCAGTGCAGAATCTGTGGTGCTGGGGGCCAAGCACTTGACCCGCGCGATCTCCCGCCCCGCACTCAACGCCAGGTTTTCAAAGTCTTCGGCAGTGACCGCACGATATTGGGCGCGCATCTCGCGCCGCGCCCGCTCTTTTGCTTCCTCCAGCGTCTCTTGGTCGCGCCCGCCGGTGGCGCGGCGCATGTTGGTCACACGGTCAATATAGGGAACTGCTGAACGCATAACGCTGATGCGCCCCGTGGGCACGTTGCCAGCCACACCACCGCCATAGCGATATTTTGTAATGCGTATGCGTCGCCCTACCTCCGGCACGCGCCCATATTGGCGCACGCTGCCATCGGGCTGGCGGATGCTGGGGCCGAAGTGAATCTGGCCTGTTGCGGTTTCTAACACAAAATGGCGGTCGAAACGATCAGACTTGCTAAAATCCTTGACGCGCTGCCAGGGAACATAGACCAACAGCCCATCGCGGATCTCCTCCACTTCCACCGTCTCGTCTTCATGCAAATCTAGGACAGGCGAGAAAGCCAACTGAAAACTCTGACCCGGATCGCCACTGCTCGTACCGAGATCTTCAAAGTAATTAAAGACGGCATTGACTGCGGTCGTGGTTGCGCCCAGTGCAAAGGCTTGAACATTGCGCACGCGCGGGGATTCGGTATAACGTCCCTGTTCTGGACGCCGCGGCTCAAAACGACAGCGCAACCAATAGGCATTGCGCCCATACACCTGATCGGGCCGGAAGGCGCGTGGCAGATAAAAGGTAATCTCGCCACGTTCGTTATTCAAACCGCCCGTGGTATCTTTTTCGCCTTCCAAGTTGCTAGGCAAAATCTCTTCCCAAATCCCATCGCCCAACGAGCACTCCCAGACCAGCGGCGGATCTTCGCGGCGGATACCGACAGCTTCCGTGCGCTCACACTCGAAGACCAGGCGCAGGATATGGCCTGCAATGTTGTTGTTATCCTCAAAACCCAGGTAAAAGGTAGCACCCGTTTGGGGACGCCCCGCGCCAAAGACATGGAAGATCTCAATGCCCAGGCGCGGTAGATAGTTCTTATGAAACTCATCCCCACGCAATTGTGACAAGACCGGGCCATTGATAATCAACGGCTCAGTCGTAGTGAAGATAACCTCTGGCGCATCGCCCATCGCGTTGGTTGCCACTTCCAACCCGCTCGGTACAACCGCTGGGGTGTTGCTCTCTGCACTCAACGGAAAGGGCGCAGAGAGGCGAAAGGTCAAGTCGGCTTCTGCACTGGCAGCGGGCATAAGTTCCACGCCGACCATATCAAGAAACTTGATGTAATTCTTGTCCGGCACCTTGTTCAGGCGATAGACAATCATCTCGGTCATCCAGGCAAATAACTCGATCAACGTAATGCCAGGATCACTCACATTATATTCAGTCCACTCCGGACAATAGCGAATGATGCGTAAGCGCGCCTCATCCACCAAGTCACGTTGGAACTGAAGATCGTCCAAATTGGGCACAGGCAGAGCCATGCGCTACTCCTCACCCATAATATAAAATGGATAAACAATACTACGATGGTCGTGGGTACTCTTGATCGTATAGTAGATCTCGACCAACAACGCGCTCTCCTCGTTGGGGTCAATGTTGACAATGACATCCGTCAACTCGATGCGCGGCTCCCAAAACTCCAATGCTTGTCGCACATAAAGTGCGAGCAGACTGGTCGTGGCGGCATTGATAGGCTCAAAGATCAATTCCCATGCGCGACAACCAAATTGCGGGCGCATCACTCGCTCACCCGGAATTGTTCCCAAGATGATGCCGATGGCCTGTTCAATATCCGTCGGCCCTGTCACCAAGGCCAACTCGCCACGCGGGTTCACTTGCAGGGGGAATGCTAACCCCTGACCAATGAACTCC
>CAMPHP010000230.1 GCA_946885925.1 uncultured Litorilinea sp. | reverse complement strand
CTATGACTGCACGCAAGGTGGTACTGATCGGCGCAGGCAGCGCATCCTTTACACGGGGTCTCGTGGCTGACATGATGCTCACGGGTGACCCCTGGAATATCCACTTGGTTGATGTCAACCCAGAAAACCTCGAGGTAGCCCACGGTGTTGTCCAGCGGATGATAGCAGCGCGCCCCTCGCCCGTCACCGTTACAGCTACGACAGATCGCCGCGCTGCGCTATCAGGAGCCGATGCTGTAGTCACCACCTTTGGGATAGGCGGTCGCCGTGCTTGGGAGTTGGATGTCTTTGTGCCCCGGCAACATGGCATCTACCAACCTGTTGGCGATTCGGTGATGCCAGGGGGGATCTCGCGGGCCATGCGTCATGTGCCATTGGCAGTCGCCATTGCACGCGATATTGCGGAACTCTGCCCCGATGCGCTCTTTGTCAACTACGCCAATCCCATGAGTGCCATCACTCGTGGCATTCGCAAGGCAACGGGTGTTGATGTGCTGGGTCTCTGCCACGGTGTCATCCATGTCCAAGGCTATTTAGCAGAGATGGCTGGGCTGCCCTTGCATGAAACTGCATTGACCTGTATTGGCGTGAATCACTGCACTTGGATCACAGAGTTTAAACATCAAGGGCGCAGCGTATGGCCGCAGATCGACGCCATTCTGGAAAAAACCCCACCCACCTTGCCCGAACCCGGCGCGCCCTTTTCAGGAGCAGCCCCTTTTAGCTGGGAACTCTACCAACTCTATGGAGCCTTCCCCGCTGTGCTAGATCGTCACGTTACCGAGTTCTACCCCGATCTCTGTCGTGAGGGAGCTTACTACGGCATGACGTTAGGGGTAGATGCATACTCCTTTGAAGGCACCATTGCCAAGGGCGATGAAGGTTTTCGCAAGATGTCAGCAGTAGCCCGCGGCGATGCACCATTGGATAAGAGAGTTTTCGATCATGCCCCCGGCGAACATGAGCAGTTGGTGACAATTCTGGATTGTCTGGCAGGCAAGCGGCAAGGTATCTTTTCGGTGAACTTGCCCAACGCAGGCCGGGTACCAGGCGTTTCCGATGACGCCATCTTGGAAGGCAATGCCTTTATTGATGAAAACGGTGTGCGCGTTCTCAGTGTAGGCACTATCCCCCTAGCCCTGGCTGACCAGATCGCCCGCCGCGCTGCCATCACCGAGTTAACGGTGGATGCAGCACTCACAGGCGACCCCAACCTGATGGCTCAAGCAATTTTGGCGGACGGTGCAGTTGTCCGTCCACAGGCAGCAATGGCGCTGGCACAAGACTTACTCAAGGCACAAGCGCCCTACGTATCACAGCCGAATTAGGCTACGTCATGTCTATCAAAGTCCTTGTATAGCTTTGATAATGTTTTTACTTTCACGTTGGATATAGTCCAGCACCGGAAAACTAAAAGAATCAACTATGAGTAATTCACAGATCGCGATCCCCCGACCCGAATACCCGCGCCCTCAATTTGTACGCGCCGACTGGCTCTGTCTCAATGGCCCTTGGCAATTTGAAGCAGATCCCAGCGATAGCGGTTTGGAGCGAGGCGTGCGCGACAGAGAGCTATCACAGACCATCCAAGTGCCTTTCTGCCCTGAATCGCCGCTTTCTGGCATCAATCAGCAAGACTTTATGGATGCTGTTTGGTATCGCCGTACCGTCACCATCCCAGCCGAGTGGGCAGACCGTCAGGTCTTGCTCCACTTCCAGGCAGTGGACTATGACGCTACAGTCTGGGTGAATGGCATCGAAGTAGGCCGCCATCGCGGTGGATTCTCCCCCTTCTCCTGCAATCTGGCAGGAGTCGCGCAAGCAGGGGAAGAGATCACCATTGTCGTGCGCGCGCGTGATGACCACCGTTCGCCCCAACCACGCGGCAAACAGGCCATGTGGCATCATGACCCTTATGGGTGCCATTATCCACGCACCACTGGCATCTGGCAGACAGTCTGGTTGGAGCCTGTTCCGCTCTCCCATCTCCAGCGCCCGCGCATCACCCCCGATGTTACCAATAGCTGTCTGCGGATCGAGCAGCCCGTGCGGAATGCCCGGCGCGGCCAACGCATCCGCATTACAGTGCGTGATGGCAGCGAACAGATCGCTCAGGTCGAATGTGTGGCAACGCAAGACTTTACGCCCCATCTGGACCTAGCCATCCCAAGCGAACATCTTCACTTGTGGTCACCTAGTGAACCTTATCTGTACGACTTGGAGATCGAACTCTGCGACGCATCCGGTGCTGTGATCGACCGTGCACAGAGCTACGCCGGTTTACGCAGCGTTACCTTAGACGGCAAAGCAGTAAAGATTAATGGAGAGGTCATCTTCCAGCGGTTGGTGCTAGACCAGGGCTATTACCCGGATGGCATTATGACCGCGCCCAGTGACGAAGCTCTGATCAATGATATTCATTTGAGCATGGCGGCTGGCTTTAACGGTGCACGCCTCCACCAAAAGGTCTTTGAGGAACGCTTCCTCTATCACGCCGACCGTCTCGGCTATCTCGTTTGGGGCGAATTCGGTGACTGGGGTTGCGCGGGTTTTGATCATCGCGGCAATCACCAGCAGCCTTCAGCATCCTACATTACCCAATGGCTCGAAGTTCTGGCGCGTGACTACTCGCATCCTTCCATTATTGGCTGGTGTCCACTCAACGAGACCTGGCAAGCATTGGGCGACCGTACCACAGCGTTAGATGACGTGACCCTGGGCATGTTCCTGGCGACCAAAGCCATGGATACCACACGTCCCGTACTCGATACGTCGGGCTATTCGCACCGGGTGCTCGAAACTGACATCTACGATTGCCATGACTATACGCAGGACCCAGAGGTATTCCGCGAAAACCACGCGCATGTGGCGGAAGGCAACCCCTTCTATAACCGCCATGTAGGCCCGAATGGTACCGAACACTGGTCAGTGCCTTACAAGGGACAACCCTTCTTTGTTAGCGAGTTCGGCGGTATCCGTTGGAACCCCGACGAGCTGCCGAGCGAAGATTCCTGGGGATATGGTGCCCCCCCACGCACCCTCGAAGAGTTTTACGATCGTTTCGAGCGATTGTGTGCTGCGCTTTTGGACGACCCGGCGATGTTCGGGTACTGTTATACCCAATTGACCGATGTCTATCAGGAGCAGAACGGCATCTATACTTTTGACCGTGACACTAAGTTTGACATGGCGCGTATTCGTGCGGCCCAAACAGGCCCCGCTGCCATCGAGCTAGCCGCGCAAAAGGACTCGCCGGACGCTTCAGCAAAGGCCAAGCAAGTCGCCTAAGTAGGATCGGCAGATTGCTACAGTAGGGACGACGGATGCTTAATGAGTATCCGTCGTCCCGAAGCTAGTCATTTTACTCTAACGTTGCTGGAGTAAAGTAGGAGTCGCAGACGTGAGCCTGGAACAACTGATTCATGAGTTACGTAAGCTCAATCGGGCGGACAAGCTGCGAGCGATGCAAGTCTTAGTTACGGAACTTTCCGCTGAAGAATCAGCCAGACTGATTCCTGGCGCGACCTACGAGATTATTACGCCTTACCGCAATGAAGCTGCCGCACAGGTGATGTATGAGGTGCTACAAGCCGCCAACGCCGCAGATAAGGAGACAGAGCCGTAATAGTGGCACAATTTCCTTATATCTCGGTGGATGACTTGTCGTCCAGCCTCATGCCACGTCTGCCAATGATACTCACCATCAACAGGCAGTCGGTAGAGGTCCTCGGCCTACTCGATACTGGGGCGACGATCAACGTTTCGAAGCGCGTGCGCTAGTGGTAACGGCTTCGCAACCAAGAATTAATCCTAATAAGGCCGTTCGTCTGGTGTTTGCTTGGACACAGGCAGAAAATGCGCCAGCCATCTTCGGGCAGATGAACTTCTTCCTAGAGTTTGACGTGTGCTTCTACCGCTCTCAGAACATGTTCGATGTATGACTGAAGGATGGCGATTAGTGTGTCCGAGCAAAAGCCAACAAATATCTTATACATCTACCATCAATCGTGAACCCACGTGACCGTCAATTCCAGTTCAACCACCTGGATGCCGAATGAAGCCACAGTTATATCGCTTCCCCGGAGGGAGAAGCACAATGGCTGGCGGTTGAGCGCGCCCGCAACACCGCCCAGCAAAACTACGCTGCAATCGCTCACCTAGACGCCCAAGGCATTGATATTACCGATGCCGTCCTGCTCAAGCTCCTGCCCCACACCGACAGCGAACTGCATAGAGCGCAAGGGGCATGGATTCATGGAGCAGCCTTTATCACGGGCGACCTGCGTCGCTGGTTTGAGGCATCCGGCATGACCCGCGCCGATGCCTGGCCTGTGATTGCGCGTGCGCTATGGACATTGATCCAACGCTGTGTAGCCGACCCAACCCAGTTGGCCGAAGCCTGTTGCGATTTCGCTGCCGAACCAGCCACCAAAGGCTTCCAGACAGGGATCGTAACGCCCATCCTCAATGCGCTCCAGCCAGATCACTTTCTGCTCTTCAACCGCAAGAACCGCGCCACACTCAATTACTTCACTGGCGCAGAGTACGCCCATACCATGCGGGATTACCCCGCAGCCAATGCCGCGCTGCAACAGTTTATCGCCGAGCAACCCATCCTCCAACAGCTTGCCGGCACGCTTGAGATACGCCCCAGCGATCTCTTTGACCTCGTAAGCCACTGGCTGGTCTCGATCCGCCGCTTTGCCTTCCACCCCACTACCTATTGGCGGCTCAGCCTAGACGATGAGCCTACCACCTGGGCCGAGTGGCAAGAAGGCGGCTATGTGGCGCTGGGCTGGGACGAGTTGGGCGATCTAGAAGAGATCGGGCAGAGCGAATTTCATATGCGGCGTGACAGCCTGCTCGAACAATTTCCCACTTGGCGCAAATACGATCTCAATCAGGTCTGGCGATTGGCGCGCCAACTCCACGAAGGCGACCAGATCATCATTACCGACCGGCGCAACCAAGTGCTGGGGCATGGTACTGTGACAGGCCCCTATTACTTTGTATCCGAAGTTGGTCTGGGCCACCGTCGCCCCGTTGAATGGGACGATCTTAACCCGCGCCAAGCAGAATTGCCAGATCATCGCGGGCTGCTCAAGCTGCAACCGGAGCGATTTGCCGCTGCCATCCACGCCCCTGCCATTGCATCACCACCCGCACCCGAGGCTGACCAGCCCGACACAGCGCAACCTTACGCTAAGCGAAAAACGGTAAGCGCATCCACCAAAGAAGTCACCACACCCTATGCCACACACGCTGTCATCCAACCTGTCTATACACTGGAGGAGTGTGCTGCGGCGACTGGACTTGATGAGGCGACGCTGGGGGAATGGACGCGCGCCATCCATCGCAAGGGGCAAGCCATCCTCTATGGCCCACCCGGAACAGGCAAGACCTTTGTCGCCCATCATCTGGCCCGCCATCTCATCGGCGGTGGCGATGGCTTTAGCCAGTTGCTCCAATTCCACCCGGCCTATAGCTATGAGGAATTTATTCAAGGGCTGCGGCCCCAGCCCAGCGCAAACGCGTTGAACTTCACCTTGCAACCGGGGCGCTTCCTTACCTTTTGCCATGAAGCGGCAGGACGGATGGGCACCTGTGTGCTCATCATTGACGAGATCAACCGCGCCAATCTGGCTCAGGTCTTGGGTGAACTGCTTTATCTACTCGAATATCGCGAAGCACAGGTCAAACTAGCAGGCAGCGAGACACCCTTTAGCATCCCTGCCAATGTACGCATCCTCGGCACGATGAACACTGCCGACCGCTCAATTGCACTGGTAGACAATGCACTGCGCCGCCGCTTTGCCTTTCTACGCGTGACCCCTGATCTCAACATTCTGCGCCATTACCATGCACGGCAGGGTGATGCCTATCCGCTCGAACCCTTGATCGCGCTCATCCAAGAAATCAACGCGGCCATTGGCG
>CAMPHP010000229.1 GCA_946885925.1 uncultured Litorilinea sp. | reverse complement strand
CAACATTGCCGGATCTCGTCACGGCTACGATTCGCGTATGGGCGAGATTGCCGGAGTGGGCAGCGTCTTAGTAACTACGGCAGTCTTGATGGGGCCACTGCTGTTGGCGATGCGCCGCTGGTGGCTGCCGCCAGGAAGCTTGGTGCTCATCTTGGGCATCAACACCGTAGCGATGGCTGTGGTCAACTGGCACCACGACCATACACTTTGGCTGATGCTTGCCATGCTCGCCTCGGTGCTGGTGGCTGAAGGGATACGCGTGTGCTTGGAGCCGCTAATGAGTAAGACCGGGGCATTCCACGGCTTTGCTGCGCTATTGCCCTTCCTGCTAATAGGCAGTTACTTCATTGCCATGCTCGCCACCGAAGGCACCGAATGGAGCGTCCACCTCTGGACAGGCACAGTGGTAGAAACAGCGATTGTGGGCTGGCTCTTGAGTTATTTGGTCGTTCCGCCCACGATGCCCGTAGAAGTTGCTTAGAACATATCTCGAAAAGATGTTTCCGTTTGCGGAGTGCTGTACGCCTTGTCACCCCGTAGGGGCGACAAACTCATTTTTGAAGAAGCTGCGAAGTAACCTAATTCTTCAACTGCGGGTCCAACACATCACGCAGACCGTCGCCGAGCAGATTGAGCGCTAGCACAGTGATGGCAATGGCCGTACCCGGAAAGACGGTCAACCACCAGCCCAATCGCATGTAGTTGCGCGCCTCGCTCAGAATGGCACCCCATTCGGGGGAGGGGGGCTGCGGACCAAGACCCAGAAATGAAAGTGCTGAACCGATGAGGATTGCACTGGCTGTGTTGAGTGTCGCCAGTATAATGAGTGGCGCTAGAATGTTGGGCAGGATATGCCAGCCGAGCACACGCCCGTTGTGACAGCCAACCGCATGCGCTGCCTCGATATAGGGCAAACCGCGCACGCTGAGAACTGAGGCGCGTACCATGCGCGTGAAGACGGGTACGGTGGCTAGACCGACAGCTAGAATCACGTTACTTAGACTAGCTCCCAGCAGTGCCACAATGCTCAAGGCCAACAGCACGGATGGGAAAGCCAGCAGTACATCGATCAGGCGCATGATCACCATATCAATGCGCCCGCCAAAGTAGCCAGCAGGCAATCCAAGCAGCAAGCCCGCCACTACAGCAACGAGGATGGATGCCAGCCCAATCGCTAGCGAAAGATGCGCACCTGCCAAGATGCGGCTGAAAATGTCGCGGCCAAAATGGTCCGTGCCTAGTAGATGTTGCGGGCTAGGCGGTTGCAGGCGCACTGCTGGCGCGATCTCGACGGGATCATAGGGCGTGTACCAGATTCCAACGAGGGTTGCTATTCCCAGCAGAGCGCACAGGATGAAACCAATTACGGCGCTACGACTACGCAAAAATCTCCGCATGGAAGTTTTAGATCATTTCTAGACGGATGTGTTCAAGATCTGGACACGACTTATTGGTAGCGGTCATTGATAGCGGTCACTGATAGCGAATGCGCGGATCGACCACAGCATAGGATAGATCGACCAGTAGATTGATCAAGACGTACATCGCGGCAACCAGGAGCACTGTGCCTTGAACGGTAGGGAAATCCTTGCTCAAGATGGCATCAACCAGCAGGCGACCAATGCCCTGGCGCGAGAAGACTGTCTCGACCACAACCGCGCCCGCAAGCAGATTGCCAAATTGCAGCCCGACAATGGTGATCACTGGAATCAGGGCATTCTTGAGCGTGTGACGCAGAATGACCATGTGCCCCGGCAAGCCCTTGGCGCGCGCGGTGGTTACGTAGCTTTGGCGCAGTACTTCCAACATCGAACTGCGCGTCAACCGGGCAATGATAGCCGCCGCGCCATAGCCCAAGGCAAAGGCGGGCAAGATCAAGCGCTGCCAGCCCTCTGTGCCGGTAGCTGGCAGCCAGCCTAGTTCCAGTGCAAAAATGAGCAGCAGAATCAAGCCTGACCAGAAGGTGGGGATGGAAATACCCGCAAGCGATACCAACATGGCTGTGAAATCTATCCATGTATTGTGGTAGATAGCAGCCAACACTCCCAGCGCTAGACCTAGGGCAATGGCAAAGGCCATTGCCGCTAGGGTCAGCTGGATCGTTGCGGGTAGCTGGTCGCGGATCTGCTGTAAGACGGGTTGGTTATAACGCAATGAACGTCCGAGATCACCCTGGAGCGCGCGCCCGGCAAAGCGCAGATATTGTACATAGAGGGGATCGTCAAAGCCGTATTGCTCGCGAAGCTGCTCCATCTGTTCTTTGCTGACGACGGCTTCACCCAGAATGGCCGAAAGCGGATCGCCGGGTGTCAGATAGAGGCTGGCGAACACCAGCAGCGATACCCCAAACAAGACGGGGATCAGCGCCAGGAGTCGTTTGAGGGTGTAGGCAAGCATGGATTTGTGAACCTATACTTCGGCCAGCGAGATCTCATAGAAATAGGGATAACTACCCAATGCGTTGACGCGGAACCCGTTGACGGCTGCGTTAACCCCATGCAGCCGCGCAAAGACATAGGCCGGGTAGATGAGGGCATTTTCCATCACCTTTAGTTGAATCTGCTCCAACATTTCGGCACGCTTGCTGGTATCTGGCTCAATGGCCTGTGCGTCGAGCAATTCATCCATCTCTGGATCGCCATAGCGCGCCCAGTTGAAGCCTCCCAGGTTGGTAGAGTGATAGAAGAGTGTAATCGCACCTGGTTCGCTATCCAGCAAGCCGGTCGAAAAGAGATGCCCCTCGCCGTCGTGACCCATCTGCACGCGTGTGGCTTGATCGAAAATCGCGACGTTAACGTGGATACCGAGCGGGAGCAGAAGCGCCTGTGTGGTGATGACCATCGGTTGGGCCGCGGGCCAATTAACAAAGTCGATCTCCAGCCGCTGCCCATCCTTTTCGCGGATGCCGTCGGCTCCCACTGTCCAGCCAGCTTCTTCCAGCAAGGCAGTGGCTTTCTCTATGTCATAGGGGTACATGCCCTCAACCGCGGGCGAGTAGTAGAGCGTATTGGGTGAGAGGGGACCTTCGGCAGGTTCATAGAGTCCAAACAGAGCGGTATCTATGAGATCCTGGCGGTTGAGGCCATGCAGGATCGCCTGGCGCACGCGAATGTCGGACGTAGGCTCGCGCTCGGTATTCATGAAGAAAGCCATTGGCCCGCCCTGTGATGGCGAAACCATCATCTGGAATTCGCCACTCTGTTGCAGCCGGTCGAAGTCCTGCTCTGGCACGGCCTCTATGATATGAAGGTCGCCGCTCTCAAAGGCAGTCAGCCGTGCGCCGTTGTCTGCTACCGGGACAAAGGTGATGCCATCGACATAGGCGGGGCCTGTATGGTTCCAGAAGGAAGGCCCCCAATTATAATCGTCGTTGCGCTCTAGGCTGATGTGGTCATTCGTCACCCACTCTTTGAACTTCATATAGCCAGTGCCGACAGGATTGCGCCCAAAGTCCTGCCCATGCTGCTCAACGCCAGCCGGTGAAACAATCGCCAACCACGTTTGGCTGATGGCGTCGAAAAAGCCAGGGTAGGGTGCAGAGAGTACCACCTGGGCTGTGTACTCATCTACCACTGTGGTCTCTTGATAGGGGCCAAGTTTTGTGAGCGCAACAGGTGACTTGAGTTCTGGGTCAGCAAGACGGTCGAAGCTGAACTTGACCGCTTCGGCGTTGAAAGGTGTGCCGTCATGGAAGGTGACCTCCTGACGCAGCGTAAAGGTATGGACTAAGCCATCCTCGGAGCTTTCCCACGACTCGGCCAAACCAGGCATGAAGGTGAGGGTGACGGGATCGAACCAGATCAACGTATCGTAGAGCGCCATCATGATGGTGAAGGCTGATGCCTGGGCAGTACGCGCCGGATCAAGTGAGTCCGGCTCGTTATTCTGTCCGAAGCGAAGCTCACCGCCCGATTGGGGCGCGCTGGCTTGTTCGGCTGCTGGCTCACTGCCTTCAGCGGTTGGTTGGGCAGGCAGCGCGGTTGGCGCGCACGCCTGGAGCAAAGAAAGGGTTAAGCTAGCGCTGCCTAGCACCCCTGCTTGCTGGAGAAATCGACGGCGCGATAGGCGCGATTTCAAAAATCCTGCGGACATATCTACCTCCTGGTTGGCTGGCTAATCGTTGTATGATTGTAGTGGATTTGCCGGTGAGGCCTGTCTATGAGATTGGCGTGTGATCTGTTTGTAGGCTTGTTGGAATCCAAGGGGATGACACAGCCGCCGGTCGATACATGGAGCTTTTGGGAGGGTGGCTGGCAGACAAGGATGTCCGAAGTTTAGGTTGAGTTTGGTCGTGTGGATGGAATAACAACCGGAAAAGAGTACGAATTCTCTCCTCGGAAAAATTATAACAAAACCTTCTCTGATGAGAAAGTGCATTTTGCGTCCCAATAGGGGTACAATTCCCACCTGATTTGGGTCATCTACGCTTTCGTCGTGTACAGTGATGACATAACAAGATGACATAACAATCTATAAGGCGTAACTCGCAAGCAGTTGCGCTACTTGAAGTACACGCCAACTTTTGGGTGAGGAGCATATTGTATGCAGGTGTTGGTAACAGGCAGCCGCGGCCGGATTGGTTCCGTAATTGTGGAGCAATTGCAGGCAGCAGGGCATAGCGTTGTCGAGTATGATCGAGTTTTGGGCGACGATATGCGCGATGGCGCAGCCGTGCGTGCCGCCGCACAAGGCTGTGATGCCATTATCCATTTAGCGTCACTCTTGGGTAGCCCCAAGGACGACCCGGATGAAACGATGTCGGTTGGGTTGCAGGGAACTTGGCATGTCTTAATGGCGGCAAAGGAAGCTGGCGCAAAGCGCGTCATCAGCTTTAGCAGCGTCAACGCATTGGGGATATTCATGGGGCAGCACGCCCCTGACTATTTTCCGATTGACGATGACCACCCGCCTCGCCCGCGCAGCACCTATGGGATGATGAAGCGGCTGGGCGAGCAGATGTGTGAATATTTCACGTTCAACACTGGCATCACCACTATTTGTTTGCGCCCACCGGGCGTGACGCTGCCCGACTGGTATGCACGGGCGCGCAAGCGCTGGGCAGAATCGCCTACTTCGGAGTGGATGCCGTCATGGGAATATGGGGCCTTTTGCGATGTGCGCGATGTGGCATCCGCAGCGGTCTTAGGGCTGACATGTCCTGACCCGGGTCATGTCACGCTGCTGCTCTGTGCCGACGACATCGCCTCCGATACTCCCAGCCGGGAGATGGCGGCGAAGGTTCATCCCGAAGTGCCTTGGCGTGGTGGGGCAGAATATGAGGCTGACCCCTTCAAGGCATTGGTGGACAATCGCAAGGCAAAGCAGGTGTTGGGCTGGCAGCCGAAGTACACCTGGCGCGGCTGCTCCGGCGCGTAATCTTAGTACCACGCGCGCTGCATCAAAATTTACAGGTCAGATTGACACCCTGTCGGAGAGTATCCGGCGGGGTGTCTGCTGTTGTTACGCCTTATTTTTCTCGTTTGCTGGCGATTTGCGGCGATAGACTCTGTGACCGGCAAACTTTCCACAAGCGGGACAGCGCATCCATACCCATTTGTTGGCACTCGCCGCCTTCCAGCGAATACCGCCGATTTCCCAGTAGGAGCGTTCATGTCCGCAGGATGGACAGCGCAGCATCCAGGTGCGTGATTCGGCTTCCATCTCTTTGGCTGTTTCGGGGAACTGTTTTTGCACAAAGCGTTGAAACCAACTCATTGGGGGATACCTACCTTTCACGCACAGACCTTTTACGCGCAGACCTTTTACACCTAGATAAGGCTATGGATAGTTATTGAAGCTATGCAAGCACAAAATTAAAAAGCGCGTTCATTGCCTCGCCCTGCTCACTCGCTTCTATCACCAGCGAAGGGTGGAAGATGCCATCGCTGGTGTTGGCGGGTTCATCGGGGAAATAAAGCTGTGTGGTCATTACGGGCTGATTGGGGCCTTGCACCTTGACAG
>CAMPHP010000228.1 GCA_946885925.1 uncultured Litorilinea sp. | reverse complement strand
GTACCGGCGCGGGTGGGGTGGTTATCAATGACCGGCGCGAGTTGCTAGTCGTTAACGAGCGCCATCGCCGCGACATGAGCCGCCCTCATTACAAACTTCCGGGCGGCGCGCTCCAGGCGAGCGAGCATCTCGCCGATGCCGTTGTGCGTGAAGTGTTCGAAGAGACAGGGGTTCATGCTAAATTCGAGTCGGTCGTCTGCTTCCGTCATTGGCATGGCTATCGCTGGGGCAAATCTGACATCTACTTCATCTGCCGTCTCTCTCCCACCAGCGAAGAGATTACGATCCAACAGGATGAGATTGAAGAATCGCTATGGATGCCTGTTGAGGAGTACCTAGCCAGTGAGTTTGTAAGCGTCTTTAACAAGCGCATTGTCAAAGCGGCTCTCGATAAACCAGGCTTCCCTTCCGTGTGGGTTGACGGCTATGCCGATCCCAGTCGCTATGAATTTTTCATGCCTGATATGGACTAACTTGCACTTCTTTATCGCTCCCGACGCTCAACGAGAACCTGTCACATGGTTCTTGATGGGCATAAACTTTAAGCATTAGCACCAAGCAACACAAGGATTTTCAAGGATTTACTATGGCAAAACCGATTACCATTACCGATGTTCAAACCATTCTCACCCAGCCCCAAGGGTCGCGGCTGATCATCGTCAAGGTGCTCACCTCTGAGCCTGGACTTTACGGGCTAGGTTGTGCCACCTTTACCCAGCGCTTCCATGCGGTGCATACGGCCATCGAGAAGCATCTCAAGCCCTTTGCGATTGGACGTGATGTCTCTCGCATCGAAGAGTTCTATCGCATGGCGGCTGTCCACTCCTACTGGCGCAATGGCCCTGTTCTCAATAACGCTATCTCCGGCATCGACCAGGCGTTGTGGGACATCAAGGGCAAGCTCGCTAACATGCCCGTCTATGAACTCTTGGGCGGTAAATGTCGCGAGGCGGCTGCGGTCTATGCCCATGCAGATGGACGCACACCAGAAGAGGTGGTAGACAACGTCCGCAAGTATCAGGAGCAGGGCTATCGCTACATTCGTATCCAAATGGGTGGTTATGGTGGCAAGCTAGACGCGTTCCCCAAGCCAGAGGGTGCGCCCGATGGCGCGTATTATGACCCGCGTGCCTATATGCGTAACATGCTCAATATGATTGAGCACGTCCGCGCCAACGTAGGCCCGGAAGTCGAGCTGCTGCACGACATCCATGAGCGACTCCAGCCGATTGACGCAGTGCAGTTTGCCAAAGATGTAGAGCCGTTCAAGCTCTTCTTCCTCGAAGATGCCTTGGCCCCTGAAGATATTAAGTGGTTCGAGCGCATCCGTGAACAATGTGCAACGCCGCTGGCGATGGGTGAACTCTTTAACAACCCCCTTGAATGGCAGCCCTTGGTCGAAGGCAGGCTCATTGACTTTATCCGCATGCATGTAAGCCAAATGGGTGGGATCACGCCAGCGCGAGCTGTCACGCTCTTTGCCCAGATGTATGGAGTTCGCACCGCATGGCATGGGCCGGGGGACACCTCACCTGTGGGCCATGCAGCCAACCTGCACATGGATGTGTGGGCACCCAACTTTGGTATCCAAGAGTGGTGCCGCTTTAATGAACTAGTCTATGAGATGTTCCCAGGACTTCCTGAAGTCCGCAATGGCTATCTGTATCCCAATGACAAACCCGGCTTGGGCATTGATATTGACGAGAAACTCGCCGCTCAATATCCGTGCCAAGACCAAGTAGAATTTTGGACACAGACCCGCTGGCCTGACGGCAGTCCGGCGCGCCCGTAAGTGGAATAAAAAAACCTTCCTGGAAGCCGGGTACTTTGGGTGGCTTCCAGGAAGGTTGTAGACTACTCATAGTTTGCTTCGGTGAGATTCCACGCAGACAAGCGATTATTGCATCCGTTCGGGGCGTAGCGCCAGCATCCGCAGACCGTTGAGCACTACAATCAGCGTGCTCCCTTCGTGTCCCACCACACCCAGAGGTAAGGGCATGACAAAGCCTGGAACGATCATGGGGACGAGGATGGTCAATATCACCAGCGTCACAATTACCCCAATCGAGAAGATCACATTTTGGCGAACGATCTGAGCCGCTTGTCGCCCCAACTTCATCATGAAGGGCAACTTGGAGAGATCGCTGGACATGAGCACGACATCAGCCGTCTCCAACGCCACGTCCGTACCGCCTGCTCCCATCGCAATCCCTACATGTGCCGTTGCCAAGGCAGGGGCATCATTGACACCATCACCTACCATTGCCGTCTTGCCTTCACTCACAAGGTGTTGAATGGCTTCCACCTTCTGCTCGGGTAGCAACTCGGCATAGTAGTCATTTATACCAACCTCTTTGGCAATCACCTGAGCAACATCTTTGTTATCACCCGTGAGCATCACGATGCGATCCACACCCAATTTGCGCAGTTCTGCCACAGCACTCTTGGCTTCAGGTCGTACGGTGTCCGCCACTGCCAAATAGCCGACAGCTTCCCAGTCACGCGACGTTCCCAAGGTATCTTCGACGGTACTGCGCCGCACCACCAGCATGGCTGTCTTGCCCTGTTTCTTGAGTGCATCACCGATCACGCGAATGGCGGGTGAAAGATCCATCTTCTCACTTAGAAATAAGCGATCGTTGCCGATATAGATTGTTTCCGTATGCGCACCGCGCCGGAAGGTTGCCTGAATGCCATGCCCTGCGAGTGCATAGAAGTGATCGGGGGTCTCTAGATCCATCCCCTCGGCACGTGCTAGTTCCACAATGGCTCGTCCCATATGGTGTTCGCTGGGCAGCTCTGCGCTCGCCGCAAGCCGCAAAAGTTCCTGGCGCGTATAGCCACTCAACGGATGTACATTGGTCACTTCAGGCTTGCCGTGGGTCAATGTCCCTGTCTTGTCAAAGGCCACAGTCGAGACACCTGCCACCTTTTCAAGGTAGGCACCACCCTTGAACAAGACACCGGCACGCGCACCGGCGGCAATTGCGCTCAGTACACTGGCAGGCGTGCTAATGATCAATGCACAGGGGCTCATCACCACTAACAGCGTCATGGCTCGGTAAAGTGTCTCATTGAAAGGCTCGTCCATGAACATCCAGGGAATCAGAATCGCCAGCAGCGTGGCACCGATTACCACATAGGTATAGGGCTGGCTAAAGCGGTCGATAAATCGCTGGGTCGGCGCTGCATCCTGGCGCGCTTCGGCCACCAGCTTGATAATTTTGCTGAGGGTACTTTCAGCGGCGGACTTGGTCACTTCGACATCCAGCGCGCCACCGCCATTGATTGTGCCAGCAAAGACTTGATCCCCCACGACCTTATGCACAGGCACACTCTCACCTGTGATCGGACTTTGGTCAATGGTTGTTTCACCCTTGACTACCACACCATCCACAGGAAGGCGGTCACCAGGGGAAACCAGCACCACATCACCCACAACCAACTCGTCTGTCGGCAAGTTCACCACTGCCCCATTGCGGCGCACCGTTGCCACATCAGGTCGCAGATTCGCCAGTGCTTCAATCGCCTGGCGCGTGCGATCCATTGCAAACTCTTCTAGCGCGCCACTTAGCGTAAATAAGAAGAGCAGCAACGCGCCCTCTTCCCATTCGCCAATCAACGCCGCGCCCAGTGCTGCCGCGATCATCAGGAAGTCAATGTCTAGCTTGCCCTGCTTGGCTTCTTCAATCGCCCCCATTAATCCCGAATAACCACCCGCGGCAAAGGCGACGAGTGCCGCCAGAGTAACAGCCCAGGCAGGTAACACTCCGGTCAACGATCCACCAACCCACCCAAACAGGAGCGCCACCAGGGTCACTCCGGCGAGTAATAATTCCTTGTTCTCACGCCACAGATAAAAGCTACTGCGTATGTTGCCGCTCGGCTTGGTGGCTTGCCTTGACGCTCGTTCGATCTGTTGTATCGCCATAACATCTTCCTCAGACTTTCCATTCTCTATTGCGCGTTGTGTGCCCGTCGCTTGGAGAGCTATCCGTTGGCACTCTTTAGCTATTTCCGAGCCAGCCATTGCTCACGAATCTCGGCCTTCTTGCGCTCACGGCAACGTTCGCAGAAGCCCAATACATCTACCCGCACCGCAAGGGGCAAGAAACTGCCTGCATCTGTCACCGAGGCTTGTACATCTGCCAGGGGTGCTGGTCCATGATAATCAGTAATTTCATGGCAGCGCAGGCAAATTAAGTTAATGTGTGGCGTGGTGTCGGTCTCATAGTGCGTGTGTTCCGTACCAAAACCGATCTCCACAATTGCCCCAAGTTCTTGCAGAACATTGAGCGTGTTGTACACCGTTGCTCGGCTAATCTCAGGATGCTGGGCAGAAAGATCTTCATAAAGCTGGTAAGGCGTTGGATGCGTTGTTGTCTCGGCTAAATATTCGCATACTAGCCTGCGCTGCTCTGTAATGCGCTTACCGGCTTGGCGTAACGCGTTTATATAGAGATCACGCTTTTCTGCTACTTCCTTTTGTACTTGTTTTTGTACTTCCTCTTGTGCCATTTTTTCTACACCTAACATCCTGGCTTCTGGCAATCAGCTACCCAATAACTCAGTAATTTAGAATCATTCTAATTTAACTTCATTATACCTCATTCTATGCCAGTGTCAATTGAGAGTTAAACAAATTAGAATGATTCCAAATAAGCCTACATTACTTACATCTAAATCGTGTTACGATAGGTGTGCTGCCCCAGCCATAGGGTTTTGACAGCCCTTGTGAACTTTGGTACAATCCGGCAGCTATGTGTACTCTGACTTTTCATGTTGCACAAGTCATTCCCGTGTGAGATAGGCGGTTACGCGTTGCAACGTCTCTTTACCTGGCTCTTTACTCTAGCCATTGTTGCTGTTACTGTTCTGTGGGTCGTCATAAGTTATCTTCCTGATACACAGGCGATGCTACCCACCTTCTCCTTGATGAGAATGGGGCAGTGGCTGGCATGGCTGAGTGTGGCAGTCCTTATCGCCTTTGTGGCAATCCAGTTCTGGCTGGTCAATACCACTGATACTACCGTACGCCAACATCAGACGCGACAGAATCGCTCGTCCTTTCGCTTGAGCCGCAGTGCAGAATTTTTCTGGACTGTGTTGCCGATTGTCATGACAGCAGGGTTAGCGTGGGCAAGTTATGCCTTGTGGCTTAACCTCATGAATCACTAATCAAAATAATCCAAGAGCTACACTCTCCCACTTTGCATATTCTGTTTTGAAGTGCTATTTTGAAACGTGGGCTATGTGCATTGCCTAGCTGTTGGTTGTATAATCGTCAGACATCCACTGTAATGGTTCGTACTTTTTGAGAAGTATTTCCAAAGATTGCATCGGCCTGCCGCGTGTGGGTAAGCCGGTCTGTTAAATTGGGTTCTTACCGCTATGACAGGAGCAGCAACACCGTATGCCCAAGTCCGCATCTGACAAGCGCCACTTTATTATTGCTGGCGCACTCGTCGCAATTTCGACCGTCCTCATGGATATGCTGCTTAAGGCAGCCATGCCATTACCGATCCAGGCCAGCATTGAAGCGTTGACCATTGATGCATTAATCGGTTGGCATCTCACGCTCATTGCATTCCTCTTCTCCCTCATCGTGGTCTTCATGCTCTATAGCATGGTCGTCTTCCGCCAGCGTCCGGGTGATGACTCGGAAGGGGAACACTTTGAAGGTAACACCATCCTAGAGATTGTGTGGACGGTGGTGCCGCTGATCTTCGTTGTTGTCTTCAGCTTTTATGGCATCAACGCCCTGGCAACAGTCACGCGGGGCGAACCCAATGAGCTTGAAGTGAAAGCAGTTGGCTTCCAGTGGAGTTGGCGCTTTGAGTATCCCAACGGCATCATCTCTCAAGAACTCGTTCTACCTGTGAATCAGCGCGTCTATGTCGACTTGCAGGCCGAAGATGTGCTGCATTCGTTCTGGATTCCAGAAATGCGCGTAAAGCAAGACCTGGTTCCAGGC
>CAMPHP010000227.1 GCA_946885925.1 uncultured Litorilinea sp. | reverse complement strand
AATTTAACTATCAACGAGGGAGATCGTATCGGTCTCATTGGTGTCAACGGCAGCGGTAAGAGTACGCTGTTGCGTCTGGTCGCGGGGTTAGAATCGCCCGATGCGGGCACTGTCCAAGTTATGGGGGGCGCGAAGGTTGAGTATTTGCCCCAAGAGCCGGAACTGGATGACAAGCTGACCGTACTTGACACCATCTTTGCCAGCGATTCGCCGCAGATGCAGCTTTTGGCCGCGTATGAGGAAGCGAGTGGTGCCCTTCAAACCGACCCGCATAATCCCGCACACCAGGCGCAGTTAGCCGCCGTGAGTGCGGAGATGGATCGCACTGGCGGCTGGACGGCTGAAGCCAACGCCAAGGCTATTCTCACCAAGTTGGGAATCCCTCACTATAGTACACGAGTGGGTACGCTCAGTGGCGGTCAGCGCAAGCGGGTTGCCTTGGCGCGCGCTTTAATCGACCGGGCCGACTTGCTGATTTTAGATGAGCCGACCAACCACATAGATGCCGACACGGTGGCATGGCTCGAAGGATATTTGGGTTCAACGCCGGGTGCATTGCTCATGGTAACCCATGATCGCTACTTCTTGGATCGGGTGGTCAATCGGATTGTGGAGTTGGATCGCCGCCAGTTGGTGAGTTATAGCGGGAACTACAGCCGTTATCTGGAGGAACGGGAAGCACGTAACCAATCGTTGGCTGAAGCCGAGCAGAAGCGCCGCAAGTTGCTGGCGCGCGAGCTGGAGTGGGTGCGCCGCGCGCCTTCGGCACGAGGCACCAAGCAAAAGGCACGCAAACAGCGCGTTGAAGAGCTAATGCAGCTTCGTTACGACTCTGGCGAAGAACGGGTGGCGTTGGCATTGGCAAGCCGTCGCTTGGGCAGCCAGGTGCTGAACGCGCAGGGGTTGGTCAAGGCGTTTGATGGCAAGCCGGTTCTCAATGGCGTTGATCTGGTGCTGGAACCTGGCGACCGCATTGGGATTCTCGCTCCTAACGGGGCAGGCAAAAGCACGCTGCTCGATGTGCTGACGGGACGGATCGAAGCCGACGCTGGGACGGTTCAGTGGGGCGAGACCGTGCAGATAGGCTATTATGACCAGCGCAGCGTTGATCTAGATGAGCAGCAGCGTATTATCGAGTTTATCAACAACGAAGCGCCATTGATCCTGACCAAAGATGGCGAACGGGTAGAAGCCGCGCAGATGTTGGAGTGGTTTCTGTTTCCACGCCCTATGCAATACGCACGAATCGCCAGCCTGAGTGGTGGCGAACGGCGGCGGCTCTACCTGCTGCGTACACTGATCCACCAGCCCAATGTACTCATTCTCGATGAGCCTACCAACGATCTCGACATTCAAACGTTGACGGTCTTGGAGGAATTTCTCGATCATTTTAATGGGTGTCTCATCGTTGTCAGCCATGACCGCTATTTTCTCGACCGCACCGTGGACTTTCTGGTGGCGCTAGAAGATGGCAAGCTTGGCCCTCGTTACCCCACCCCTTACACGACCTTTGAACGGCTGCACCAAGAAGCGCAAATGCCCACTCCGTCCGCTACAGCAGAGTCCGCCACAACAGAATCTGCTAACTCGTCACGCACCACGCGCACAGAGACCGCGCGCAAGCTGACCTGGAAGGAGCAACGTGAGTATGAGGCGTTGGAGGCGCGCATTGCTGCGTTGGAGCAGGCAAAGAGCGACTTGGCAGAGGCGATGAATCATTGTGGTGATGATTATTTGCGCCTGCAATCGCTGGCAGAGCAGGCTGATGCGACCAATGAGGAATTGGAGAGAGCATTAGAACGCTGGTTTGAACTGGCGGAGCTTGTTCAATAAAGAGTGCTCTCGCAAATCTGGTTGTCTGTTTTGAATGTTCCGGCAAGCAAAAAGGATTGTGCAAGTTTGTTTGCTATTGATGTTGCGGGTATCAGATAGAACTTGTCTATTGGCGCGCTTCATGTTAGAATCCTGTCATTCATTAGACAGTTTTGGTTGATTGGTTTGTAGTACCCACACAGCGCCGTTTCACCTTTATTATCCCACAGCAGTTGGCAGCAGGTGACCAACTGCTCTATTGATCATACTCTTTTATCATGCAAGCTGTCACCTGTTTTCATTGTGCCAACGAAGTTAAGATCGCGCCCGACGCCTGTCTCTGCCCCCACTGTGGGGAAGATCTGCAACATTTGTTGCTGCCAGAGACGGTAGTTGGCTATTTTCAAGCGCGCGCTTATGAGTTGTCCGAACAAAGCGAATTGAACGCGGCGTTCGTTGAAGCTGAACGCGGCTTGACCTATGCCGATAGCAGCGAGTTACATCTGTTGGCGGCGATTCTTGCCAAACAGTTGGGGCGTTTTGACCGGATGCGCCAGCATGTCGCCGCGATCCCTGTTGATGATACATTGCGCAGCGAGGCCGAATGGCTGTTGCGTTCGCACCAAGACAGAGAACGCGCCTTACAAGCTGCTGCCCAGTCTGCTCAGACATCTGCATCTCGATCTGCATCGCGACCCGCGTCTCTAGCCTCCTCTGTGTCCGGCTCTGCGCTGGTTTCGATGCCGAGCCTATCTACCCCTGCCAATAGCTTTCTCGAAGATCTCTTGGGTGGGCAAACGATTGCCGCTCCGCGACCGCGACGCACCCACGGACAGGCGATTGCGTCAGTAGCGATTGTTGTGTTCGCTGTGACGATGGTAGCTGCAAGTTGGTGGTGGATCGGGCCGGGTGCGCTACGCGACAATCGCGAAAAGGATTTGTCCTCGACCGAGGGCACAGGCCCCATGCCAACTGAGCCTGCACCTCTTACTACACCCTTTGCAGCGGCGCTTCCAAGCGGGTCATCTACGCCTACGGCGGAAGCAGCACTTGCTGCAACCTCGGTGGTAGAGAGTGGAGTGGAGACCACAGTAGCTGAAACCCCAGGAGTTGAAACCGAAGTCATAGAGACTCCGGTGGCGATACAGCCCGCGCCGGTGTTGCTACCCACCGCCACACCCACGCCGGTCATTCCTGATAACCTTGTCCAGGCTCCGGCGGAAAATCCAGAGATGGCTGATTCCAATCCGCGCCGGGTCTTAGTAATCGAGTCAAATACGCTCGATCTGAAGCGCTATTTGGAGGACCAAGGCTATCCTGAACTGGCCTCACTACCCGTTGAGGCGCGCATCCAGGACGAGATGCTGCTGCTCCAGGGCATTGTAAATTTGGACTCGCAGCGCCGCCAACTGATTGAGATTACACAACTCATCCCTGGCATACGCGAAGTCAATGCCGTGGATTTGCTGCTGCGCCCGCTGCCTACCTATGTGGTGCAGGAGGGGGATACGCTCTGGTTGATTGTCTACAATATCTATGGAAATGTTGACAGGCTGGATGAGTTTGCTGCCTACAATTTTGATGTGCTGCCCGAACCCGATGCGCTGGCTCCAGGGATTACATTGAAGGTACTGCCGATCCGGTAGGATGGCGGGGACCTTCTGCGGATTTTGATACCAGACCTTCGGACTCGTCTTTTGTTGAAGCGATCTGGCGCACTCAAAGCGAACAAAAAGGAGTTCCAAAATGCGTAAGTTATTTGTGACTGAATTTGTGTCGTTGGATGGCGTTGTCGAGAATCCCGGGTGGACCTTTCCATACTGGAATGATGAGATTGCCAACTTTAAAGGCGAAGAGACGTCGGCCAGCGATGCCTTGCTTCTAGGACGCGTGACCTATGAAGGGTTTGCAGCCGCCTGGCCGGAGAGCAAGGATGAAGGGGCGGATTACTTCAACAGCGTACGCAAATACGTAGTATCAACGACACTGGACAAGGTGGAGTGGAACAACTCGACACTGATCAAAGACAATATCGTGGAAGAAATCACCAAACTCAAGCAGCAGGACGGTAAGGACATTGCAGTCCACGGTAGCATCGCGCTGGTGCAAACGCTCATCCAGCATGATCTTGTGGATCACTATCGACTTCTTATCTACCCGGTGGTTTTGGGCACAGGCAAGCGTCTCTTTCAAGATGGAACCACTGCGACGCTCAAACTTGTGGAAACACAATCATTTAGCTCAGGCGTAGCTGCGCTCATCTATGAGCCGGATCGGAAGTAATTCCTGCTTCAAAAGATGGGGGCGTTGGGGTGACAAACCCATTCTTGAGATACCTTGTAGCTCTTAAAGAGACATAAAAAAAGAGGCGGCCTTCATGGGCTGCCTCTTTTCGTAATCGTGTCAATTTGGCTAGCGCGGTGGGTGCATGGGCATGACGACGTGCAAAAACTCGTCTTCGCCCATGCCGAGCGGGCGAATGGTCCCAGGGCGCGTATTCTGCGTGGTCTCTAGCACGACTTGTGGCTCGTCAATCTGGTTGAGTACATCAATGAGAAAGCGAGCATCAAAGGCAATTTCCAGGTCGTTGCCTTCGACCATGGCATCAAGTTCGTTTACACTGTCGCCCATTTCGGCACTGGTGGCAGTCAGCTTTACATAGCCCTGTCCTTGACCGTTCCCCGGGCCTACAGCCACGCGGATAATATTGGCATTATCACGGGCAAAGAGTTGGGCAACGCGTACTGCCTTGAGCAGCGCCGCGGTGTCTACCACGGTGCGAGTGCTGTGGCTCTTGGGGATAATTGCGCGATAGTCGGGAAAGCGTGCGTCGATGAGTTGGCTGGCAAGTTCGACCCGGTGGAATCCACCGCGGCTGTTATCCTTGCCCCAGACTTGAAAGATGATCTGGTTGCGCGCTTGTGTCACCAGCACTTGCACCGGGCGCTCGCTGTCAGCGTCGGCAATAATGCGGCCTAGCTCGCCCAAACTGCGTGCAGGAACAATGACGGTCATGCTTTCGTCCACAAAGGGCTTATCGAGGTGGACACTGCGTAAGCTCAACCGATAGCCATCAGTGGCAGCCATCGTGAGCCGCTCAGGCTGGAAACTGACCTCGACCCCAGTGAGGATTGGACGGCTCTCATCGCTAGATGCCGCGAAGGTAACCTGGTCGATTACCTTACGCAAACCGGCAGTTTCTAACTCAATGCGCGTGCCCTCTAGCGCATCTTCCTGGTCGTCTTGTTGCGCGCCCGTACCCGCGGTGGGGATGATAGGGAAGTCGGCTGCGTCAATTCCCTTCATGTTGGCGTCATAGCGGGCACAGCGGACATGCAGCGTTTGGGTGCGTACAGCCAATTCCAGATCGACCCGCTCTGGTGGCAGGTTGTTTACAAAATCGCTCAACAGCCGAGCGGGGACAGTGATCGATCCCTCGTCCTCGACCTTTGCACCGATCCAACAGTTGACGCCGATCTCCAAATTGGTTGCCGCTAACCGCAACTCGTTGTCTTTGGCCTCAATCAAAATGTTGCCCAAGACGGGAAGGGTGCTCCGCGAGGAGACAGCGCGGCCAACAATTGAAAGACCTTTGGCGAGATTTTCTTGAAGACAGCTTACCCGCACAGGTTCCTCCCTGGTCAAGTTCGGCCCAGCAATCTCATGTCGGGCGGAATATAGTCATTGGGATGTGGCAATTTATTACTGTAATTAATGGCTACAATTAATGGCTACTGTAGCACCGTAGAATGGCGCAGCAGAGCTGCTCGTGCAAATTAGCGTGAGTATAACATAACGTTAGATATTGTGTTAAATCTCTTATGGTAACGTTGGCTACTCTAGAGACAGTCGAACTCCCCACACTTTGTAGAGGAATTGTTCGCGACTTCGTGCCATGCCGCGGTGTTCTAATAGGCGATGAAGTAAGTCGAATGCTTAGCACCCGTGTGAGCATCGGGAACTCTAATCCCAGTGTACACGTTCATTTCTTGGCATTGCACTCCATTGTGCGGTAGACTTGCCAGTTAGATATAACACATCAGTTAGATATAAGACAGATGGAATGGAAGTGCAAACTGTTGGCTGTGGGTAAGTCTGACCAGGATTGGATATGACTAGGATTGAATCTGAGTAGGCAACAGTGGGCTGAGTCGAGCGAATGATATTTGAGGCGATGAGGATACGC
>CAMPHP010000226.1 GCA_946885925.1 uncultured Litorilinea sp. | reverse complement strand
GTCATAAAAAGGTACGATCCCCTCTTTGTGAGAGGCTGTTAAATAGACAGGTAAGGAGGAAGCTTACACAGTTTTGAACAGGATCAGATAGCTTCGATGAGGGGTAAAGCCAAATTTGCCATAGAAGTCTAACAGGCCGGTCCAGTCAATGATACAACCGTTGACGCCATTGTTGTGGAGACGGCGCAAACCCGCGTCGAGGAGGGCTGCGCCAAAGCCTTGACCGCGGCGATCTTCACTAATGCCAATCGAGCCAAGCTGGCCCCAAGGGCGGGGCAGGCGATAGGGGTAAAAGCGTTCGATAGGGCTGAGCGAGTCCTCGAAGCTGAGTATGCAACAGCCATCCACGCCCCGCGCTGTCCACAAGACCATATAATCACTGATGCGTCCACCCTCGGCTACGTGTTCTTCAAAAGCATAACGCCACGAGCCAGGGAATTCACGTTGCAGAAACGCGAGCATATGCTGGTAATCATCGGTTTGGGCAGGGCGTATGAGCGCATCCACCTTGCGCACAGTGCTAGGTGGTGTATAGGTGGAAAGGTTGGCTGCCACATCCCATACGCGTATTTTCTCTTGCGGAGTGGTGCCATAGCCGTGGTGCTCGAAGAATCCTACGCTGTTCAACTCTTCGGGTACACCAGGTGCTAGGGAGCGCGGGCCGGAACCAATCGCGATGACTTGGCTGCCTTGTTGGTTTAGCCATTCTTCCGCCCAATGCAAGAGGGCAGTGCCGATCCCCTGCCTTTGATAGTCGGGCGTCACGGCAATTGCATCAATCCAGCCAGAGTGGGGGCGGGCTACAGTCGGATCATTGAGATAGGTGACTGAAACGAAGCCCACTGGTTCGTCGTTGACAAGTGCAAAGCTCGCCGTTTGCAGGCCACCAGGGCTGGGGCGCAGATTAAAGGCAGCAAGGCGGGGCGAAATGGCGAGATCTGCGCCACAAGCCGCATTCCAAAGGTCGGTCACCTGTTGCATGTGGGCGTTGTTGGCATTGTCAATCAAATGAAATTGTACGCTGGTAGGCATCTATTTGACCTGTTAGTTTAACTGGCTAGTTGAATCCGGCTTAGTAGGGTTCGGTTCGGATGAGTTGAGAAAACAGAGAATGCTCTCAACCACACCACGTGCCGCTCTATCTGATTGATTGACCAATAGCTCTTGGTCGCCGCCCAAGAAACCCAATTCCAAGATAGCGGCAGGTGTGCTGGGGGCAACCTTGCGGAAGGCGTGATACTCGGTCATATCATGGGTAACGGTATTGGCGTGTTGGGTTAGCCCGGTAATGGCAGGATATTGTGTATCAATACAGTTAAGCAATTGCACTTCTATATCTGGAATGGCGCTATACGCGTAATAAGCTGCTTTATAGCCGCTGGCCTGGATACAACTGTCGGCGTGGATACTGAGCAAGGCATCTACTTGTAAGTTGACCAGACGTGGGTCGTACTCTTCTAGGATCAGCACATCTTTCTCTTCCCGACGCAGCAAGTCTGCCGCACGGTTGGCAATGTCGGCGTTGACCTCTGCTTCAGTCAGGGTGGTGTTGCCCTCTGCGTCGGTGCAGATGGCTCCTGAATCATTGCCTGCATGTCCACTAATCAAGGCGATTTGGTCGTTCAATACGGGTGGATCGTTGAAGATTGGTAACTCGATATTTGGGGTGTTCGTCGTTGGTTCCCAAGAAATCTCCATGTTAGCGAGGCGCGCCGCGATCAACACAATGCCGACGAAGGCAGTGAAACCAATGATGGCAAAAAAACGTTGAATGCGTTGGATGGCAGTTCGGCGCACAAGGGTTCTTCTCAGAAGTGCTAGGTGGGAAGCTAAGTTGCTTCTGTTTGCACAGGAATGTTGCACAGAAAGCCCACGCAACCATTGTAGCCTGTGCAGCAGTGCTGTCAACTTTGGGTGTATTTCGGGTTGGAGGCATAGACTAGGAGCGCCGCTATCCCTCTCCTCTGTCGGGACGGGTGTGGCGGCATCACCGGCAACAGGAGGGATGCCAGCAAGGCTTGCCCTCGTAAGAAATAGTCTCGCAAGAAATAGTAAGGAATGCTGGTAAGGAATGCTGGCGGTCCCGGCCTCAGCGTGAGCTACACCATTAACTTACCTGGCGTGGGGCAAAATGATGGACAGTGGTATAATGGACAGTGGTACAATAGAGAAATAATTGACAAAGGTTGTGCCGCAAGATAGACTTTTTGCGTATCCTGCTGTTACTTTGCAACGTGTTATGATAGGGTGCAACGGCTTCGCTGTACAGCACGTTCGTAGAGCAGGCAGCTAGCAAAGTGGCAAGATAGCAAACCGGCATGTATAGCACACGATTGGTACACGGTGAATACTTTTTCGCGCAAATCCTCCCGACCTGATCCTTCAGTCGGTATCTTTCCTTCCTCTGGGCATGGTGTTTCGGCTGTCCAGTCTCTAGGTGCCATGTTGCGCGAGCGGCGCGAGGCGATGGGTATTACTCTCGCTGAAGTGGAAGTTGCCACGCGTATTCGGCAGAAATATCTTTCGGCGTTAGAGGCGGAAGAATGGCACTTGTTACCTGGTGAAGTAGTAGGGCGCGGTTTTCTGCGTAACTATGCCGATTACTTGGGGCTTGATCCCCAGGAGGTTATGGATCGGCGGCGGGCTACTACAGATTCAGGTATGACCCAGGCGCTTGCGACCACGAGTGCCGGGGCACCCATGCCCGTCGAGCGTGAAGTTGACTATCGCCCGAAAGAGGTTGAACTCAAGGATGAGGGTGATGGTATTCAGCGCGGTGAGATCCGGCTAACGCCGATTCTCGCAATTATTGCTGTGGCGGCTGTGGTTGGTTTGGGATTGTGGGGACTTGCCACGCTGCGTGAACCCCTGGGCAATCTGATGGCTGATGCACGAGTCGGAGTCGCCGATCTCTTTGAACGACCGGAGCCGACAGCAACGACCCAAGTAGTGGGTGTGGTCAATGAGCAGAATTTAGGCGAGGGTACACTGCCTAGTACTCCGATAAGTACGCCCGGAACGGTCAGTAATGAAGGTGTTGTGGTGTTGGGGAGTGGTGGTGACGGTGTAGTGCCTGCCGCCACCTTGCCGAGTGATCCAGGCAGCCAACCGGTACAACCCGCCGGGGCTGCGCCCGTTGCAACGTCAGTGGGTGAAGTGATTTTGGTTCCGACTGCTACGACAGATCCACAGGCCGCGCTTGCGCCCACTGCGACAGTTCCTGTGCAGGAAGCCCCTGCCGCGGAGGTGGCAGCACCGACCTTGGAGCCTCCTACACCTACACTTGAGCCTCCGACGGCGACCCCCATTCCGCCTACACCTACATTGGAACCACCCACGGCCACTCCGGAACCGTTACCAACGGATACGCCAGTACCGGCACCAACCCCCGTACCAGTCGTTGCGGCTGCATCGTGTGTTGATCCCCGCTCAGTTATCAGTGGGCCAGGGATCAATCAAGTCGTGTCGGGTGTTGCCAATATTACAGGTTCGGCAACCCATGAGTCCTTCCAGTATTACAAGTTGGAATATGCACAAGCGGGTGGCGGCTTTACCTACTTTGGTGGCGGCAATGTGCAAATTGGTGGTGGGGTGTTGGGTAATTTGGATACAACTGGTTTACCCAACGGGGAGTATACAATCCGCCTGACCGTGGTCGATCAAACTGGTAACTTTCCGCCTCCTTGCGATGTGACCGTTGTTGTGCAAAATTAGCACAATTTAGATTAACCAATTGGGTTGACCAAGCAAAAAGGGTGGGAATCTCGCTGGAGACTCCCACCCTTTTTATGTACAAGTTTTATGCCCAAGTGGAGCCAGACACCCGACGTTTCTTACTCCCCTATGTTTCTTAATCTGAAGAGGGGGTAAGTGTCTCTGTAATGGGGATGGCCTCAATTTCACCCTCGGCATTTTTGACCAGCCGGTAGACCTCTGTGGCGCGGTCGGTCATGAGCACGCCGAGCAGGTGGTCGATCTCATGCTGGAAGATGCGTGCAAGCCAGTCATAGACCTTATAACGTACTTCGTTGCCATGGCGATCTTGAGCACGCACGATAAGCTGGGTGGCTCGATCCACATCGGCAGCCAACCCTGGCATACTCAGACAGCCCTCCTGGGCAATTTCAGATCCTTTGGCCTTAATAATCTCTGGGTTGATGAGTTCATAGATCCGTTTGGTCTCCTCGGGTCGTTCCTCATCTTCAGGATATTCAATCACGGCGATGCGTTGGCTCAAGCCAATCTGGGGAGCAGCTAAGCCCACACCAGAGGCAGAACGCAAAGTCACTACCATATCATCCAAGAGACGATGCAGCGCGGGGCCAAAATCGCGCACGCGTGCTGCTGGTTGGTGCAACACGGTATCATCAGGGTCGCCAATTACTACAATCCGCTGCTCAGTCATACGCTCCTCATACGGCGCAACGCCCTAGTAATAACAACTAGTAATCATCTAATAGAATAACGCGTGAGATGGGTTGAAATCGTCGCGCGACAAACCATAGTAGGCGATTCAGCCCGCTTTGTCAAACCGGGGCGAACAATGTCTTCATCTGTTTACCGTCCTTATCTGTTTGCATAGCGTAGTATAGCAAATATGTATGGATAATTCTGTGCGGTGACTTCCGATAGTCTTAGGTTGTGGGTGAACACCTCCCTCGAAGCCGGGAATCCTCTGGGTGGCTTCAAGGAAGGTTGATGTCGATCTCTCTGCCCCCAGGGCACGGAATGAGAGTGTGTTGGCTGGCAAACGGAGACAAGCAGAAGGGCTTGGCACTGCTGCCAAGCCCTTCTGGAGAAAGAATGGTGGGAGGTCTATGCGCTGTTAGCGGACGACGGAGGGCAGGAAGATGCTTTCATCAGCATTGGGCTGGTCAGTTTCATCCAACCCAGTCGGCGTCGTCGGGTCTAGATAGTTGGGAATACCATCTGCGTCTACATCCCCAGTCCCTTCTATGTTGTCGGGAATTCCATCTCCATCCTGGTCTAGATCAGGGGTCGAAATACTCACGGTTGCCGCCGTAGTGGTAGCAACGGGGAGCCATGCACCTACTGCACGGGTACTAATTTCATTGACAGGAGGCGCTATGCTTGCTGACCAGGTAGCCACGTTAGTGAAGCCAGTTACCAGCGTCTTGGTGACTTCGATTCCCGCGTCCACGGTGGAGAAGCTCTCTCCTGGTCCTACTTCCCGCGGGAAGTTGCTGAGGATCGGGTCAGCGAAGTGGTTATCAACCAGCGTATGAGTGCTCACGGTATAGTTGCCTGTATTGGTGATGGTGTAGCAATACTTGACCGTGCTGCTGACCGGTACTGTGATCGTGGAGTTCAACGCACATTCCGATGGGTTGAAGTTGTTTTCATTGATCAACTCGCGATAGCCATCAACAAATACGGTCTTGGTGAGGACCAGGCTGGCGATCAAGACTTCCGCCGTGTCGTCATCGGAGACCGGCGTACCGATACCGACGCCTCCGCCCAAAGCAAAGCCCTGGGCGCTAATGCTATTGACCAAATCATTGTTGACCACAAGCGAACAAGAGTAGGTTTCGCTAGCGCCAATTCCTAGATCGCCCAGTGCTCCTGTTGCACGGCTACAATTGGGTGCTACGGAGTCGCTTACGGTGATGTTGGTTAAGGTGATATTCCCGCTATTGGCGACGGTCACGGTGAAGATTGCGGTATCGCCCGCAGCCACACCTTGAAGATCGGGGGACTTGGTAATTTCGATGGCGGGGGTGGCAACTGGCACATTGAGCGTCGAATCCAGACCACATGGGCCGTCTAGCGTTACTGCCATGATGCCAGGGGCGGTTGGTGTTGCTGTGCCGTTGATCCGGGTGTCAACGATGAATTTACCTGTGCTATCCACAACGCCATTAGCGGCACTTAGATTGAAGATGGGGCCATTGTTGGGATCACCGACACCATTTACCAAGTAGTAGCTTAATGATGTGTCGCTGAATTGGTATTCTAGAGCCGCTGGAACGCCCATAATGGTGGGGTT
>CAMPHP010000225.1 GCA_946885925.1 uncultured Litorilinea sp. | reverse complement strand
CAACCAGATCGTTGGGCCATTTGAGCCATAGCTCACCTGCCAATTCGGGCGCAACCTCTGCAACTGCCGCCAAGAGTGCATTGCCCACAATGATCGGGAGCGTCGTGGCAGGGAGTTGCAAGTGGGGTGGTTTGAGAATGATGCTCACAAGGAGCGCGCTGGCATAGGGCGCTTGCCAACTGCGACCACGACGACCTCGACCGCTGGTTTGCTCTTCGGCTACGACGATCATACCGGACGGTGTATCGGGGGCTTTTGCCCACTCGGCAGCAATGGGCATCGTGCTGGGAACCGTGGTGTGGTAAATAAGCGTATGACCTATTGGTGAATGCGCTAGTTGCTGGCGCACAAAGGTTAGGTCGAGGGTCGGAAAATCTGGGCCGGTTGAGATTTGTTGATCTGGCATAGGTTTCGTTGGTATGGCTTTTAATCGTCTATCATGTAGAACTGGCGCAGCCGGTTGGTGTGCTAAGCAACTTGCAGAGAGTGAATGGATGCTTTGACGCGCAGGCAACGAGGCTTTGATCCTGTCCCCCCTGACGACTCAAATAAGGACGATATAGCGTGGGGACCAACTGATGAATTGTTGGATGATGGCTTTGGGGTAGACGATTTTGACCCGGATGCCTTGCCATCCAGCGAAGCGATGTCCGACGAAGTGGCGGCAGATGCGCCGTCGTTACCCATTATTCTCTTTAGTGCTGCTTGCGGGGTGGCTGGTTGTGTCATTGCATTGTTCATCAGCTATCGCTGGTTGGGCTGGGGTATAGAACTCAGCGCAGGGTTGGCGACCCTCGGCTTACTCTTTAGCGTTGGCCTCAGTGGTGCCAGCTTATCCGCATTGACCAACTCGCGCGCTGCACCTGTGAACATCCTCTTTAGTTGCAGCCTAATCCTGCTGGCAATCTTCTTCCTCGCATTCTGTCTGCTAGGCGGCGCGTTGGTGGCTACTGTCTTGGTGCGGTTATAACGCTAGAGCAAATGATCTCGTAGAAACATTCCTCGAAGCCGGGAACTCTTTGGGTGGCTTCAAGGAAGGGATAGGTGATTAAGCATCTGCTCGTTGATGGCTCTCTAGCACGTTTTGTAGAGCGTGAAAGAGATCAATCGAAGCATCAATTTCCTCGCGGTTGATTGAAACACTTTCCACGTTAATCCCCAACGGCAAATGTTGTGTGTACTCTTGGTCAAGAATGGCACGCAGATTTGCACAACAAATGTCAATGGATTTCGCCACAGGGATGGGGGCATCCAGGATTGCTTGCATATCTTCTGGCGCAATGTCGATACCAAGCCAGCGGATAAACTCCAGCGTTTTTTGCCGTCCACAGGGAATAAAGGTCAAGATAATGCGGCTGGGAGCAATTCCCTCGCTTTGGCAGAGTTGATGATAGTCGTGGAGCATGCGAATGGTGGTAGTTGCATTGTAGACCGCCTGAGAAATGAAAAAGCGACAGCCGTTGCTTGCTTTGTGCCGTATGCGTTCACCCTCGTGACGAAGGGGGCTGTGCCGTTCGGCAATGACAACACCCCCAAGTGTAAAACGAGCAGGATGGGCCGCGGCGATTTGGGTAGCTTGGGAAAGCGAGATGCTCGGTTGCTGCATCTTCGACGAGGAGGCTCCTACCAGCGAGAGATAGCTGATACCATACTCCTGGTGAGTTTCACTTAACCACGGTTCCCAATCTTCCGCCATCATTCCTGTGATTGACTTGTAGGTAACAACAGGGTGTGCTGTGCGCTCGTGGAGCAGCTTGGCATAGAGGCGCGAATCAATGGTGGGGAGAAAGGGAAAGGGACGCGGTTCAGAGGTTCGTCCTTGTTCGTCTTGAACATCATAGACCGTCAGCCCATCGAGGGGCAGATTGCGTATTCGCGCGGTCAATCTATCTGCCACCTTGGCAATGCGCTCTGGTGAGGAATCGGCGCGTGGCGCGGTCGTACCATATAAGGCTATGAATTGCCTGGGATCCTGCAATTTTGAATGAAGATTCATTGGTTGATCCGTGGTTGGTCCGTGCTTGGCATTTGTTGTTTTTTTATCTCGCGTATTTAGGCAAGATGGGAGATCAGGCTATCATCGGCTATAATACCACCATTCCGGCCCATAGGTGTTTACGTTATCATAAGCGCTTGGTTACGGGCATGATAGCACGGGAAGTTAGTGGTAGCGCATGTGTGGCTATGGCATGATGTCTTGCTTCACAGGTGGATGTTGCCAGGGCAGGATTGTACTAAGGGAGATGGAAAATGGCAATGGCAGCAGGTAGTACCCGGTTGGTACAGTGGGGTAAGCAGATGATTGCAGTGCCCCAACTGCTGGCACTGCTCTTGGTGATTAACCTGGCTGCCTACTTTGCAGGGCTGATCTTTTGGTATGGGTATGTGATGACAGACCCCTCTACGCCAATGTGGGCATGGCCCTTTGTTCCCGATTGTCCATTTTTTGGCCTTTTGGGAGGGCTGGGGCTATTGATGGCGATTGCTCAAAGCCGTTGGTCGGCAGCAGCCCAAAGAGAGGGGCAACGAACGCTCTGGGTGGTAGGGCTAGTCTCGGCGGTGATTTGGCTTTCGACCTATCTGCCTGGGGTGTTATCTGGTTGGGCGCAACAAGGCGCGATGTTTGCGCTGTGGAGTTGGGCACTGTTAGCAGCGGCGCTTTGCTTCCGGCAGCCACCTGCTTGGTTGTTGGGACTCTTTGCGTTTGGACAGATGAAGTATGGCATCTGGACGATTACGGCATGGCTTTTGTATTGGCGCAGCACTGCTGCCATGACTGGCACTCCCCACTTCAGCTTTGATAGTATTTCAATGACCGTCGCGCATATTGGCCTTTTTGCCCAGGGTCTTTTTCTACTCACCTACTTCCGGCCTACACGGGTTGCTGCGCTGGCAGCATTGATCTGGTTTGGTGTGAGTGATTTTGTTGATTATGGGTTGGGCTTTTATCCTGCCATTCCAGAAGAATTGGTCTCCTTGGAGATCATGCAATGGAGTACGGTGACGGTGACGCTGTTGTTAAGTGGCGTTTACTGGTGGTTGGCCCAACGGCCCAGCCATGCGATGGATGTGTCTCCCAACGCCAAACATGCAGCACAGACAGTTTAACACGCGCTTGCTTGTGGCTTGCGCGGAGATAGAACCCAAGCGCGACTGGGGTTTTATCATTTTGCATCTGACTATTTGAATTTGACTTGAATTTGACTATCCGGCTGGTCATGGCGTACTCACAACGCCGACCGGCTGCTATGACAAAAAGGTGAACTTTCCTTGAGCGAGATCATCGTAGAATCCAAAATTCAGGAGTTGCGCGCGAAGAAGACCGAGGCGAAATTGGGTGGTGGTGAAGAACGCATCGCACGCCAACATGCCAAGGGGCGCATGACCGCACATGAGCGACTGGAACTTTTGCTAGACAAGAATAGCTTCCGCGAACTGGATGTCTTTGTTACGCACAATAGCAATGACTTTGGGCTAGCCGACCAGAAAATTCTTGGCGATGGTGTGGTCACAGGCTATGGCACCATTGATGGACGGCTGGTCTATGTCTATTCGCAAGACTTTACGGTTTTTGGCGGTAGTGTAAGCCAGACCCACGCTGCCAAGATCTGCAAGATTATGGATATGGCGATGCGAAATGGCGCGCCGATTATTGGCTTGAACGATTCTGGCGGGGCGCGCATCCAAGAAGGCGTTATGGCTTTGGCGGGCTATGCCGAGATTTTCTATCGCAATGTGATTGCGTCGGGTGTCGTGCCACAAATCAGCCTGATTATGGGGCCATGTGCCGGGGGGGCTGTCTATAGCCCAGCCATTACCGACTTCGTCATTATGGTCAAGGACACCAGCCACATGTTTGTGACCGGCCCTGATGTGATCAAGGCTGTCACCCATGAAGATGTAACCTTTGAAGAACTTGGTGGTGCATCGGTACACTCTAGCAAGTCGGGTGTGGCGCATTTTGCTGCGGAGAATGAGGAAGATGCCCTTTTCTTGGCGCAGCAGTTGATGGGCTATTTCCCCAGCAACAATATGGACGATGCGCCGGTCCTGGCGAGTCAAGATGATCCGCTGCGTCAAGACCCCGAACTCGATACGATTATTCCGGATAGCCCCAACAAGCCGTATGACATGAAGGGCGTCATCAAGCGTATTGTGGATGACGGCCAGTTTCTGGAAGTGCATGAGCATTGGGCGGCGAATGTCTTGGTTGGCTTTGCGCGCTTGGGTGGGCGGACGGTGGGAATTGTTGCCAACCAGCCTGCAATTTTGGCGGGTGTCTTGGACACAGATGCCAGCCAGAAGGCTGCGCGCTTTGTGCGTTTCTGCGATGCTTTTAACATTCCGTTGGTAGTGCTGGAGGATGTGCCTGGTTTTATGCCAGGGCTGAATCAGGAGCATGGCGGCATTATCCGTCATGGGGCCAAGTTGCTCTTTGCCTTTGCTGAAGCTACCGTGCCCAAGGTGACGGTGATTGTACGCAAGGCTTATGGTGGGGCCTATTGTGTGATGAACCCGCGTCACTTACAGGCGGATTTGGTCTTTGCTTGGCCGAGTGCCGAGATCGCGGTGATGGGGCCAGATGGCGCAGTGAATGTAATCTTCCGCCGCGAATTGTCACAAGCGGATGATGCGGCGAAGCGCAAGGCCGAATTGGTTGAGGAGTATCGCACGCGCTTTGCCAACCCCTATGTGGCGGCGTCGGCGGGCTTTATCGACAATGTGATTGAGCCTCATGAGACACGCCCACGCTTGATCAATGCACTGGAGATGTTGCGTAACAAGCAGACAACATTGCCGCCCAAGAAGCATGGCAACATACCTTTATAAATACTCTGTACCCTATACTTTGTAAGTACATAAGTTAAGTACATAAGTATCGTATATAAGTTTCTCATTATATACGTTCTGAAAATACATTCTGAGTATATGTTCTGAGCGGCGAGACCAGGCATGGCATTGACGGAAATTGAGTTTGAACTTGCGCCACAGCAGTTCGAATTAATGGGCTACCCTCATTTGCGCCAGGGGCAATCCTTGACTGTGCAATTAGAGACAAACCCGCTGTTACCAGAACCAGGGAGTGATGCCTGGTTTTTTGTGCGCCCTGAACCTTTGCCTCCACAGTTGATCGAGGTGGAGCGGGGTCTCTATGCGTTTAGCGGACAGATTGATCAGGCAGAAGTGATTAAGGAAGAAGGGCTGGAAACCGCGGCACTCATTGTCCAGTGTGGGGCCGCGCCAGTGCGGGTGATGTGTGCACCGCAGCAAGATGGGACGCTTCCGTATGGCACATGGGAGACGCGTTATCTGGTTGGCACGGGACGCCTTTATGGGTTGGTGGAAGAGGATTTTAGCGTGAGTGTGAGTGAGCAGATCGGCGTGACGATCTGGGGCTTTCAACGCCTGATCCTCACCCCGGGCGATCCGGCCTTTGGTCAGTGGCATGAGAGCACAGAATTGCCACCCACGCCTTACTTGTTTGACCGGGTGTTGGTAATGGCGCGGATTCACCGCAGCCGCTTTTAACGGGTGGTGCAAACAATGGTGGCGTTAATCACCGCGACTTTTGCACCCGACCGTTGTTCTATCATACAGGCTATTCCCGCAGCGTAAGTCTATGCTGCGTTCATGAGTTTTAGGAAACATACATGTTCAAAAAGGTCTTGGTCGCCAACCGAGGTGAGATCGCGGTCCGGGTGTTGCGCGCCTGTGAGGAACGTGGGATTGCTGCGGTGGCGGTTTTTTCAGAAGTAGATCGTTCGGCCTTGCATGTGCGCTATGCCGACGAAGCCTACTGCATTGGTCCTGCTCCCAGCCGGGAGAGTTATCTACGCATTGATAAGATTATCGATGTCGCGCGCAAGGCGGGTGTTGATGCAATTCACCCAGGGTATGGCTTTCTTGCCGAAAATGCCGAGTTTGCTGCTGCTTGTGCCGATGCGGGGATTACTTTTATTGGCCCCAGCCCGGATGCCATCGAGAAGATGGGGGATAAGATTTCGGCGCGTGAGACAGTTGCCA
>CAMPHP010000224.1 GCA_946885925.1 uncultured Litorilinea sp. | reverse complement strand
GGGCTCGGATATGTTTATAAGAGACACACATAGACGGGCAATTCGTCTCCAACATTCAGTGACACTTTGGCGTCACTGAATGTTGGAGACGAAGTGCCCGTCTATGTCATGCGCGAGGACAAGGACGGCAATCTCCTGCTCAGTATTAGCCGGGCCCAGGCAGAAAAGGACTGGGAGCGCGCAGAGATGCTGATGGCATCGCAGCAGATCTTCGAGAGCTGTGTGGCTGCCTACAATCGAGGTGGTGTGATCGTTAAGATCGGCCAGGTACGTGGTTTCGTGCCTGCCAGCCAACTCAGTGCTGACAGCCAAAGTCAGGGTGAAGAGCAGACCGATGAGTCCGAAGACCGCTGGGCACAGTTGGTCGGCGCGAACCTGATGCTGAAGGTGATCGACATTGACCGCAAGCGCAACCGGTTGATTCTGTCAGAACGATTGGCTGTGCGTGAATGGCGTCGCCAGCAGAAGGAACAACTGTTGGACCGTCTCAAGGAAGGCGATGTCTACGATGGTTTGATCAGCAGCATCGCGGACTTTGGCGCGTTCGTGGACTTGGGTGGGGCAGACGGGTTGATCCACCTGAGCGAACTCAGCTGGAATCGAGTCAATCATCCCAGCGAAGTTGTGTCTGTGGGTGACAAGGTCAAGGTACAAATCCTGAGTGTGGATCAGGAGCGCCGCCGCATTGGCTTGAGCCTGCGCCGCCTCCAACCCCAACCGTGGGATGTTGTCAACGAGACCTATGAGGTCGGCCAAGTGGTACGTGGTCGCATCACCAAGATGGTCAACTTCGGTGCCTTTGCTCGCTTGGAGAAAGATGGCATTGAAGGTCTGATCCATGTGAGTGAACTGACCGACCGCCGCATTACCCACCCGAAGGAAGTTGTTTCCGAGGGCGAGGAATATGATCTGCGGATTATTCGTATCGAGACCGACAAGCGTCGCATGGGTCTAAGCCTCAAGCAGGCTTTGCCACCCTCTGAGGAGACGGAGATCGACTGGCAAATTGCCCCTGGCGACGAGAACGCCATAGGTGCAGAGGCTGCAAACGCTGAAGTTACAGATACTGAGGCTACAGATGCTGAGATTGCGGCTGAAGCTACGGCGGACGGCGAAGTTGTGCTGGAGAAAGAAACAGAAGCCGTCAGCTAATTGCTAGTAGCTCTGTATCAATCAAGCAGTGCTGTAGTATACACACAGAATTATCAGCGGGGACGCTTTAGGGCGTCCCCGTTTTTGTCTTCCTTTTTGATTGTAAAGTCGATTATGGAGGATTCCTTACAGGCTTATGCTGTTAGTTTTGTTAACCTTGTAGAGTTTGCAATGATGCCCCCAAATTGCTAAAAACTGTGACTTTTGACGGTCGCGTCTTGTATGAATTGCCTATAGCGGGAGTCACAAAGATGAGTTATGCTGTGTGGGGGCGAAACTTTTAGCCACTTCACAACGTCTTCTTGTTATGAAGTAGCGTTGGCAGAGAACCTTCAAGCATGCAATGTAAACGTAATTATGTAGACATAATAATGTCTACATTATATAGTGTGTGGTTTTGCGTCATTTTTGCCACCTAGCCACTTGTACTAATCGAATGATTAGGCATTGGGGGCGGCGAAGCATCAATTTGTGGTTGACAAAGCCAACAGCCTATCGTTACAATAGGGACTACCAGGTAACAAGTGCAGATTTTTCTGTACAGCTTGGAATCAGAGATTTCTCTCCGCTTGATGGCCCAACGCTAGCCAGGTGGCTTGTATAGCCAAAGAGGAACGTTAGTTACGGCATCTACCCTCCAGGTTGGGTAAGATATGAGTGCCAGGTGATTTTGGTGAGTAACGACTATTTTAGGGACGACAACAATGTCTGATAAACTTGACCGTTTTACAAAGCGCGCACGGCGTGTGCTGACCCTAGCACAAGAGGAAGCCCTGCGGCTGAACCATAACTACATCGGTACCGAGCATCTGTTATTGGGCTTGGTGCGCGAGGAGAATGGGGTAGCCGTTAAGGTGTTGCGAGAGCTTGGGGTGGAGCCGGGTCAGGTGATCCGAGCCGTAGAGCGTACCGTGGGCCGCGGTGAGCGACCGCCATTCGGTAAGCCAACGTTGGCCCCACGTACCAAACGTGTGATTGAGTTGGCAGTAGATGAAGCACGGCTGATGGGTCATCATTACATCGGCACCGAGCATCTGCTTTTGGGCCTGGTACGTGAAGGCGAAGGCATCGCGGTCAACGTTTTGCGCGGCTTGGGGATAAATCTGGACCGGGTGCGTACCCAGACGGCACGCAATATCCTGCAAACGCAGGCCCAGACCAAGGAAAAACAGAAGAAGGAATCCAAGACGCCACTGGTCGATCAATTAGGTTATGATCTGACCGCGGCAGCTGAGGAAGGCAAGCTGGACCCGGTTATCGGGCGTCAGAGCGAAATTGAGCGTATGATCCAGATTTTGAGCCGTCGTACCAAGAACAACCCGGCTCTGATCGGTGAACCTGGCGTGGGCAAGACGGCCATTGTCGAGGGCCTTGCTCAACGGATCATTGAGGGCAATGTGCCCGAACCGCTGCTCAACCGCCGCTTGTTGATGCTTGATGTGGGCAGCTTGGTGGCTGGCACGATGTACCGTGGGCAGTTTGAGGAACGGCTGAAGAAGGTGATCGAAGAGATTATCCAATCCGGGGCCATCCTCTTTATTGACGAGGTGCATATGCTGGTCGGTGCAGGTGCAGCAGGAAGCAGCGTAGATGCTGCCAACATCCTCAAACCTGCGTTGAGCCGAGGTGAATTGCAGGTCATCGGTGCAACGACGCTCGATGAATACCGCAAATATATCGAGAGTGATGCTGCGTTGGAGCGCCGTTTCCAACCGATCTTGGTCAATGAGCCATCCATCGAAGAGACGGTACAGATTTTGCGTGGTGTGAAGTCCCGCTATGAGGATCATCATAAGCTCTTAATTACGGATGAAGCGTTGCATGCAGCGGCTAACCTGGCAGCTCGCTACGTGCCGGATCGTTTCATGCCGGATAAGGCGATTGACCTGATTGACGAAGCGGGCAGCCGCGTACGGATGTACAAAGCCCCTTATGCTGCCAACTTGCGCGAGACCTTTATGAATCTCAAGAAGTTGGAGAAGCAGAAGGAAGATGCGCTGGAATCGCAGCGATTTGATGATGCCATCGATTTACGTTATCGCGAGGTGGAGCTAGAAGCAAAGCTCAATGAACTGCGCGAAGGATGGAACGAGGCAGCCAACCAGCCCAAGGTGACACCGGAGGATATTGCCGAGGTCGTCGCCATGTGGACGGGTGTGCCCGTCAGCCGCATCGCCGGTGAAGAACGCGAGCGGTTGCTGGAGATGGAAAAAGTTATGCGGCAGCGAGTTATCGGCCAAGAAGAGCCGATTAAGGCGATTAGCAAGGCAGTGCGTCGAGCGCGTGCTGGTTTGAAAGATCCCCGCCGGCCGATTGGTAGCTTTAACTTCCTTGGCCCTACGGGTATCGGTAAGACGCTGTTGGCCCGTACGTTGGCTGAGTTTATGTTCGGCAGCGAGGAAGCACTGATCAAGCTCGATATGAGCGAGTTCATGGAGCGACACAACGTAAGCCGCTTGGTGGGTGCGCCTCCAGGATATGTGGGTTATGAAGAAGGTGGGCAGTTGACCGAGGCTGTGCGCCGCCGCCCATACAGCGTGATTCTGCTGGATGAGATCGAAAAGGCGCATCCTGAAGCCTTTAACATGTTGCTTCAGATCATGGAGGATGGATACCTGACCGATGCGAAGGGTCGCCGGGTGGACTTCCGCAATACCTTGATCTTGATGACCAGCAACATTGGGGCCAAGTTGATCCAGGGTGCCAACCGCTTGGGCTTTGCGATTACCAAAGAAGATGAGGGAGCGCGCGAGCAAGAGTATGAGTCGATGAAGGCAAAGGTGATGGACGCGCTGAAGAAGACGTTCCGGCCTGAATTCATCAACCGCTTGGATGGCGTCATGGTCTTCCGCAGCCTCTCACGCGATGAGATTGCAATGATCGTTGAGTTGGAACTCAAGCCACTGCGCATGCAGTTGGCCGAGCAGGAAATCAAGATGGTACTGACCGATGCAGCACGCCTGGCAATTGCCGAGGTTGGCTACGATCCTGAATATGGGGCTCGACCATTGCGCCGGGTCATCCAGAATCGAGTGCAAGACCCCTTGAGCGAGGCGCTCTTGGCTGGTCGCTTTGCACCGGGTGACACCGTTCAGGTTGACTATCGCGAAACCACGCGTGAGGATGGGACTGTTGGGTTGGACTTTGTGGTCGAGGTGATTGACCACTCGCCAATCTCGACGCCCGATTCCGGAGCCGCCGAGGCCATCGAGGCAATGCTTCAGTAGGTTGCTTGATGCACCATACGGCGTGACGATTAATTAGAAAGTGTACAGCCCTATCCATGCGGATAGGGCTGTATTTTATTGGTGGTGGGAACCGAAGAAGGGGGAAGGTGCTGAGTGTGGTACGTGGAGGTTCCGGTTTGGCTGATTACGCCTGTGCGCGTATGATTAGACCTATTCGATTGTCCCGTTTTTGTTCTGTTTCGAGTATTCTGGCTTGATAACTCTGCTTTGATTATTCTGTTCCAGTTCTCTATCAACGACCCGGCACTGCTGCATCGCTGGGCTATCATCCTTTAGTACACAATAAAGCTTTAGAGCACAAGCTTTAGAGCACAATAAAGAGGAGGCAAGAGCATGGCCGAGAAAGTCGGTTTTATTGGACTTGGCATCATGGGACGCGGTATGGCAAATAATCTGCTCAAGGCAGGTTTCAAGGTGCGCGTCTGGAATCGCACTGCTAGTCGTATGGAGCCACTGGTGGAAGCTGGGGCGGAAGCAGGCAGCAGCCCAGCAGATGTGGCGGCGCACAGCGATATTATTGTCACGTGCGTCAGTGACACCCCCGACGTAGAACGAGTGCTCTTGGGTGAAGATGGGGTCATTCATGGCGCAAAGCCAGGTTCTTTGGTGATTGATTGCAGCACCATCAGCCCGCAAGCGACCAAGGAGTTTGCGGCAAAGCTGGCTGAAAAGGGTATCCATATGCTGGATGCGCCGGTTAGCGGTGGTAGCGAGGGCGCGGCCAAGGGCACTCTGAGCATCATGGTTGGTGGCGATGAGGATCAATTCCAACGTGCACTGCCAGTTCTCCAGGCAATGGGCAAGACCATCACCCACATCGGCCCCATTGGTTCAGGGCAGACAGTGAAACTGGTCAATCAGGTGTTGGTCGTGGGTAACTGTCTTGCGATGTGCGAAGCGCTGCTGCTGGCTCAGGCTGGCGGGGTTGATCTGCAAAAGACCTATGAGGCAATTAGCCAGGGTGCAGCGGGAAGCTGGATGTTTACAAATCGCGGGCCGCAGATTATGAAGCGTGATTGGCGACCCGGTTTTACGATTGCGCTGCAACAGAAGGATTTGCGCCTGGTGTTAGATGCTGCCGATGAGTTGGGTGTGCCGCTGCTCGGGACAAGCACAATCTTTAATCTCTATCGCACGCTCGAGGCGCGGGGTTTGGAGGAAGAGGGCAACCATGCGCTGATCAAGGCATTGGAAAACTTGGCAGGCTTCGAGGTAGGAACCAAGCAACCCGTCTGATCTCACACCGAGGCACCGCGAGCCTATTGGGGGCGTGCAGAGATAGATACGGTGAAATGCTACTTGTTTTTGACAAAGCGTGTCTCTCACGGTATAGTTGTACGGCTGTATAGGCTTACTGGTTGTGCAGCCGTACAACTGTACGGGCGAATAGCTCAGTTGGTTAGAGCGCCTCGCTTACACCGAGGAGGTCAGGGGTTCGAGTCCCTTTTCGCCCACACAAACGTATTATTATTGGGGCTGGCCGCGTGTGGTCAGCCTTTTTACTTGGTATTCACGCAACTTGCTACTCGCTTCTGTCACCCTGCAAGGATCACGCTGCTCTGCCACAGCCTCCTCAGAGAGACCCCTACGCGCCCTGGGGGCACCCGACAGAACCGCGTGATCTG
>CAMPHP010000223.1 GCA_946885925.1 uncultured Litorilinea sp. | reverse complement strand
CAGTAACAGTTGTGCCTGGAGTTACTGGCAGTGAGAGATCTGTTCTGTTGACCCCACGCGAGGTTCGCACATCGTGAATGGTCAAAGCTGGATCGTCTGTACCGCCCGTATGACGCAGCGTATAACAGTAATAGACCGTCGTATTGGCTAGTACTTCAACAGTACGGAAAGTAGAGCAGCCATTCGGGTCTCTGCCAACAGTCGCCGTAATCGCCAGGCCCACGGCTTCGACAGCACTAGCTTCAACCGTTGCATCCGCGACAGGATCAATCGCTGGCTCCGGTTCGGACTGAGCCATGACCCATAGAGTTGACCAAAGCAACGCGCAAAGCGCAACCGCCACGACCAAGCTCAATTGAAGAGATTTCATGCGTACGCCCTAGCGGCTGGCGCGCCGCGAATTTCACTCCAGCGCCAGGTCCGCAGCATGGCCTTCGCTGATGAACGCGGCCAACAATGCAATGCTCGCCTCTACATCGTCCTTGTGGACCATCTCCACCGAACTATGAATGTAGCGCGTGGGGATTGAAATTGTACCCACGGCAACCCCAGCGTGCACTCTTTGCATCGAGCCAGCATCGGTGCCTCCACGCGGCAGGATCTCATGCTGCCACTTAATGCCATGACTATCGGCTAACTGGCGTAGATAGGCAGTCAACTTGGGATGAGAAATTGCCGAACTATCAAAGATCTTGATCGCAGTCCCACCACCCAGTTTGGTCACCTGTTCATGCTCGGCAACACCAGGAATATCAACAGCAAGCGTTACATCCAGCGCAATGCCCACATCGGGATGGACGCCAAAAGCGCTCGTCAATGCACCACGCAAGCCAATCTCCTCTTGCACAGTTGCCACAGCATAGACCTCAAAGCCACTCTGTTGAGCGCGACGCAAGGCCTCGATCATGATGTAGACCGAGAGGCGATCATCCAACGCCTTGGAGGAGTAACAATCACCCACTGGTATAAATTCGCGCAGCAGTGTCACCGGGTCACCAATGGCAACTTGTTCGCGCACCGCAGTGCCCGGCAACCCCAAATCCACAAAGAAGTCACTCACTTGAGGCTGCTTCTTGCGGTCTTCATCACTGGCAATATGGGGTGGCTTGATTCCAGGGAAGAGAATACCCGGCAGATCACCATTGGCTGTAGAAACCAAAACACGCTGTGCCGTCATGTTGCGTGGGTCGTGACCACCGAGGGGAACCAGCCGCAGCCAGCCCTTCTCCTTCTCAATGTAGGAGACAACAAAGCCGATCTCGTCCATGTGCGCCGCGACCATCAGCTTGGGCGCACCAGGATTACGCTTGACGGCAATGAGATTGCCCAACGCATCAACCCGCATCTCATCCACAAGCCCGCTCAATTCACGGCGAACAATCGCCCGCAGGCGCTCCTCTCGCCCAGGAATCCCCGGTGCTTCACACAATTCTTTCAGCAATTCAGTAGTCATTCGTCGCTTCTTTCCCTGTATGTTTTTGGAGCGTCACTGAGCAATCACGAAACGAATTGCCAGATAGAGCAGTTTAATCTTTCGCCGCTACGGTGTCAAAGCTTCCAATTGGCAGTTATCACCCAGGTATCTCTGATTCAGCAAAGCCTATATCTTATCACCTTCGTGCCCGTATCATCTTTTGGGCAGAACATGCGTCTGAGCTATCAAGGGAGTTCACATATTTATAGCAGATTCAGGTAGAATGGGGTTCATCAATTTCGCGTCCTCGGCATTAAGGGGATTTCGGGTAACATGAATACCCTACATGCTCTCTTCACGCGATTTCTTCAGTCCACGCCCCAGCGATTCCTTTGTCTATCCTTATGCTGCAACCCACTACAATTGACCGCGATACCTACGGGAGTTGGTTCACCTTGCGCAACCTATGGCTCTCGATTGTGCCATGGGGACTTTTTGTACGTCTTTGCCTAAGCAGCATTGCACCCAACGACTTCTGGTGGCATGTACGCACAGGGCAAATCATCCTACAACAACGCTCAATCCCAGTGATCGACCTCTTTAGCTACACGCAACTGGGTGCAACTTGGATCAATCAGGCGTGGCTGATGCAAGTAGTCTTGGCGTTGCTTATGGCATGGGGTGGTGCGCCACTCGTGATCTTTGTCCATGCGCTGACCATCAGCCTGGGCTATACATTCATCCTGCTTGCCTGTGCGCCACGCTTTGGTGTACGCATTAGTGTATGGGCCACATTGCTTGGCGCGCTGGTGGGTATCCAAACCTGGGCCGTGCGTCCCCAATCCATCTCTTTCTTGGCCTTTGGTCTCTTGATATGGTTGATAGAAGCCCACCGCCAAGGCCAACGCCGCGCCCTTTGGTGGGCAGCCCCGCTCTTTGCCCTCTGGGTCAATGCTCATGGCGTCTTTGTCTTTGGTTTGGCTGCATTGGGTTTTTACGTGCTGGGGACACTGTGGGATGCACTGCGGGCGCAAGAGTGGCACACTCGCCGTAGCGAACTACTCGAACTTTGTGCACAAGGGATCGTAGCGGTCGCAGCCTTAGCCATCAATCCACAAGGGCCGATGGGTATAATCCACTACGTGCTTGGCTTTTTTCAGAGCGAGGCTACAGTGCAATACAACATGGAATTTGCGCCCCTCACCATTCGCGCAGCGGATGGGATTGCCTTTGCACTGACAACCCTCTTGCTAATCCTCGCGCGGATTCACTCCACGACCCGCCTGACCACTGCTCAAACCTTAACCCTATTGGCCTTTGCTGCCATGACGCTTTTTAGTCGCCGCAGCGCCGCTTGGTTTGGCATGGTTCAAATTCCGATTCTAGCCGCCTCACTCCAAGGATGGTGGCGTGCGCCATTGGCATTACCTCCTGGCACACCTACCTTAACTAGGACGATTTTGGGGCTACTACTACTCTTGAGCCTGGTCGTGCTTCCCTGGTGGCGACCCCAAATCCCGCAATTAGTACAAAATCGCCCACTCCTTACTTTAACCACGCCTGTGGAAGCAACAGCTTATCTCTGTGAGAAATTCATTCCTGGCACAAGGGGCTATCAGGCCATCTCCTTTGCCTCCTATCTGGAGGCTGTATGTCCCACTCTACCCATCTTTATGGACACTCGTTTTGAGCTTTATCCTACAGCCCAATGGGATGAATATATCGACATGCTCAATGGCCGTCATAACTGGACGAGCATCGCAGAGCGCTATGAGATGGAATATCTCTTTGTGCATCTAGAAGATCAATCCCACTTGGTGGCGGCGGCGGAAGCAAACCCTGCTTGGGAAGAGATCTATCGAGACGATATTGCCATCATCTTCCAACGCCGAGCACCCTGACAGAGTTTCTATTCCAGGCGAAAAGCAGGGTTAGCGTCCATTGTCGTACCAGTTGTCACTATCTTTAAGACCAAACACACTGGGCGGCAGGTGAATGCCAGCCTCCTCAATGCGATCATTAATGCGCGGGCGCAGACCTGTTGGGCGTAATTCGCCGAGAATCTTGCCGTTTTCGTCAAGGCCTGTTTGCTCAAAGCGAAAAACATCCTGCATGACGATGGTGTCTCCCTCCATCCCCAATACCTCGGAACATTGCACGACCTTACGGGAGCCATCGCGCAGGCGGTCTTGATGTACAACCAGGTCAATGGCGGAGGCGATCTGCTGGCGAATCGCTCGTAGAGGTAGTTCCATGCCTGCCATCAACACCAGTGTCTCCAGACGGCTCAGGGTATCGCGTGCACCGTTGGAGTGAACAGTAGTCAACGAGCCATCATGCCCTGTGTTCATGGCCTGGAGCATGTCCAATGTCTCGCCGCCGCGACACTCACCAACCACAATGCGGTCGGGACGCATACGCAAGCTGTTCACCACCAACTCACGAATGCCGATGCGCCCCTTACCTTCGATGTTAGCGGGGCGTGATTCCAATCGCACCACATGGGGCTGCTGCAATTGGAGCTCGGCGGCATCCTCAATGGTTAGTATGCGCTCATCTTCTGGAATAAAGCTAGAAAGTACATTGAGCAGTGTGGTCTTACCAGAGCCTGTTCCGCCGCTGATAATGATATTGAGACCGGAATGGACTGCTGCTTTTAGGAACTGAGCAAATTCCGGTGTCATGGAGCCAAAGCGGATTAGATCATCCACCTTGAGCGAATCCTTCTTGAATTTACGAATGGTGATGGTAGGCCCACCCAAGGCAAGCGGCGGGATGATGGCATTGACGCGCGAACCATCGGGCAAGCGAGCATCGACCATCGGCGAAGACTCATCAATACGCCGTCCCAGAGGGGCCACAATGCGCTCGATGATACGTAGGACATGATCGTTGTCAATGAACTTCACATCAGTCAGGGTCAACTGCCCTTTCTGTTCGATGTACACCTGGCTGGGGCCATTCACCATGACTTCGCTGATGTCGTCCTGGTCGAGCAGAGGCTGAATAGGCCCATAGCCGAGAATATCGGCCATAATCAACCCCATCATCTGCTCACGCTCTACCCGGCTCACGACCAGGTTGGCATCCACCAGCGCCTTGGCAAAGATCGGCTCGATCAGCCGCTTGACCTCCTCTGGATTATGGACGTCGGTAGCGGACTTGAGATCCTTGACTAAAAACTGCTGCACCTGCTCGCGTACACCCTTGAATTCCGGCGGTGGTGCATAGCCGACCCCGCTGTGGGAATTAGGCGCGGGGGATGCCTTTGGGACAGAGGTCGGCGGCGTGGCTGCGGGAGTCGCGGCTGGTGCTGGTGCTGGCCGCGGAGGTTGTCCATTTTGTTTAGGTGGTGCCGGGGGTGGCGTAGATGGACGATTGCGAAAGAGACCCATAATTCGACGAATCCTTATACAAATCTATCAGTATGACAAGTACGCTTCTACGACAACCCTGTTCCATAACAATGCAGACCTGTACTACTTAATCCACACGGGATCCCAGTCGTCATAGCTATTGTTGCTCAGATTACGCTGGTTGCTGCCATCGTTGGACATTGCCCAAATCTGGCGTTGACCACTGCGGTTGGAGAAGAAGGCGATCTGGCTACCATCGGGTGACCAGGTGGGATGCTTGTCCCACTCCCAATTATTGAAGGTTAATTGGCGCTGTTCGCTACCTTCGGCACGCATAATCCAGATTTCATCGTTACCCGTATGGTTGGCAACAAAGGCGATCCACTCGCCAGTTGACGACCAGACCGGATCATATTCATCGCCCTTATAGTCGGTGAGCATGGCTGTGGTCACACCATCGCTGCTTGTATTAAAGATATTGGCATCACTACGCCCGGCAGCACTCTGCACATAGACCAACCGGCCATCAGGGGCACGTTGCTCGCTTTGATAGAGAGCATCCAGTTGACCCCGAATCTCTTCTGGCGCAAGTTGTTGCTCGCTGCCATCAGCCCGCATGATGTAAATCTCTTCACTGCCCGAGCGTGTGCTGCGGAAAGCAATCCACCCTTGGTAGCTAACAGAGGGTGTTGGGGTCGGCTCTGGTGTAGCTGGTACAGGTGTTTCCACGACCGGAGCCACAACCACAGGAGCAACAAAGGCGACTGTAGGCTCTGGCGTAGCTGTGGGCTGAGGAGTGGGGACCGCAGCACCCCAATTTTCTAATTGTGTGCGCGCTTCGCTGCTGTCAGCCACAGGCATGGATGCCGCTAGCTCATAAAGCTCACGCGCATAATCGCGATCACTGTCCCGCACCTCTGCGGCTAGTGCTAGATAGGCTCGATAAAGCTGTTCGGCCAAATAGCCACCTAGGAATGCAGGCTGATCAACATAGAGACCACGCCAGATATTGATGGCTTGGCCCAAGTTGTTGCTGTTGAGCGCGCGTTCGCCCTTGAGATAGATATCCAGTTGCTCCAAGAATGTGTCGATCACATCGCTTTCGGCGTTGAGCGACTTGGCCTTGCGTAAAAAGGTACGTATTTGCTCTGGAGTGGTCCCTTCACTGGGCCACTGGGTGATGAACTTTTGGGCGGCATGGAAGTAGGCTGCGCTTAATTGCGTGCTGACCCGCTCTGCTTGATAGTCGGGAGAGAACAATTGTGT